>CAVKNU010000149.1:0-6378 GCA_963657465.1 Lachnospiraceae bacterium | reverse complement strand
GCCGCATATTGTCATCATCGTCTTCCTCTATCTCTATCAGTCCAAGTTGCATCAGGATATGCTCCTGGTCCAAGATAGCCTTCTTTACTAGAATCCGTTGCCCCATATTGGAGAACATATCCTTTGTGGTGCGTGAGATGTCTGAACTGCCGATTCCGTCATGTTCGTAATTGTCATAACACATATCGTAGAACAGAATACGGTCGAGGATGTCTTTTACATCTCTTCGGAGATTTTGGACTAGTACCAAGTTAGCATTGTCATTCTCCATCTTCTCCGCAAATAAAACCAATTCCTCTGTTACTACCTCTGTTTCTTCTGTTTTGTCGGCAATACGTTTGCAGAACTCGTACTTGTCAATCTCCACTTTCTTTATTTTCATGTGGTTAATGCTGACGGATTTGTTCTCTATGACGGCAGCCATTACCGCATCGCTGACAGCGTAGTCCTGTCTCAAAATGTTAGCCTCTCTGTTGCGTCGTCGCACAAGTAGCCCTTTGCTTTCAAGAGATTTGAGGGCGGGCACATATTCTATCATGTCCAGAGAAGAACATTCGAAGTATCTTGCCAAGTCATCCATATTCGAAGTTCTGTCTTGACACGTAAGGTCAAATTGCGCCACAAAGAGATAAACTTCTTCTATCGTTTCCAATCCAACCGTCTGCATGACTCCCTTGAATATCTCCTGTGTTTTGGTTGCGCCAAGTCTCTGCAGTTTGCTATCAATAAGTTTCTTTGCAGCTTCTTTTATGTATTGAATGCTTGTCTTTGCCATACTTCTTCTTTTTGTTTATTATTTGCAATTCGGCTGCAAAGGTATGGTGCAAGGTATGCCAAATAGAGGTGTAGGTTTAGAAAAGCACATGAATATATGCGAAAAAGAACGAGACTATACTTCAATGCACTTCGAGACAATACTTCATCTGCCAACGAAAGTATACTTCATTGGGCAACGAGTCTATACTGATAATATCGCTCAAAGGATACCATCAACTATGGTGTCCCATTACTTATGACAGGTTGGAACCAAATTAAAATTCCTTGAAAGTTTTATTGTTGATTTAATATGCCGATGGTCCTCATGGCCAATTCTTCGGTAAGTCCATCGTAAGGATTTGTCAATATGAGATGTGGAAGTTGAGATTCCAAGATAATATACTCGTCATCAATAATGGCATACGAAGCATCTTGCATATTGTTGTCATAAAGCCATGAGGCAATTTCTGCACCCTTGCAATGAAGGGCAGATGGGGAGGTTTGCTCTAAATCTGCAGAAAGCAACATGCAATCGCTGATAACTGATGAAGTAATGTCAATTACTCTTCCTGGCAGCTGCCTGTCTTGCCACATTTCTTGCATAGCCTCCAAGCCAAGATATTTCCATGAGGATTCTATCACGATGTCTGCATGAGTCATTTCTACTATGACTTGCAGCTGTTTTACGGCTTCTGGATCAAAGCAAGCCCCATGCTTGTCTTGCCACACTTTCCCTTCGTGTTGCAATTGTCTTTGATGGTATTCCGTATTCAGAACACCATCAAAGTCAAGGAAAATGATTTTAGAATGTTTTTTATTCATAAACAATTTCTGGGAATTTATATTTTTTCCTCTCGGTCTTGTTGTTCACCATATTATACAGGCACATGGCTGCATAATAGGCTTTGGGATGTTGAGGAAGCATCATGAATGGTAAGCGGTTGTCCCTTGCTTTTACCGCAGTTCCAAGTATCATACTCCAAGGACGTTCGTACAGATAGAATTCTTCTTCGAAGGTTTCGCATTCTAATATTTGTTCCGTTCTCTTGGGTTTGAACTTATGCGCAATAACGACCCAAGTTCCCGATACCCACATAAACCCATTTTGATATGGGCACGGAATCACACGACGAGTTGCTTTAAGTAATACATAGACTCTGTGCAATACCATGAAGCTGCTACTTAGCTTCGTCTCTTCGTTTTCATTTTGCAAACATGCCAAGACATCTTTCCATGTGCTGTTCTTTATATAAAACAGCAACGTTGGCAAAAGTGGTTCTGTCAACTGATTAACACCCCCCTCACTCAACAATCGCCCCGCATTCAAACGAGTTATGTCATAAAGTCTCTTTTTAATTTTAGCTGACAATCTCGTTTTTCTTATGCACATCAAGCGGAACGAAGGATGCTTTACAGCTGCAATTTTTTTTAACGGATTGTTGGAACAGTCAACGATGGTTAGCAAGTGGTTTCTTCTGAGATTGATACTATGCAGACTATTGTTATGCACATCAAGTACAGAAAGATATTCAGCCTTGCTTAAAGACAAATGTTTCAACATTTGATTGGGGCACAAGAGATGCGTCAATCCCTTACAGCATAAAACGTCCAGTGAGCTTATCGTCTTGCAAGATACAACATAAAGACCAGTCAATACATTCTCCTCGTCTGTTTTTATTGTAATATGGTAATAGCCTGGCGATTGATATGAATGTCTTACCTGTCCCCAGTCATCCACTTTCCATTTTACAGATTCTGTCTCTCCGTCTCCCCAATCAATCATGACTGTTGCATTCATCATTACCTTTAGCTGAAAAACCATATCGCTGCACTTCTGACAAGTAGCAAGTGTCAGACTGTCAACTATGGGGTTGAGTTTTTTCTTCATCTGTCTAAAAGCAATCTCCAATCTAAGTGGAAACAAATCTTTCGGTCTTTCTTCTCTGTAGAAGCTGTATCTACTATACTCGTAACGATCAATATTTTCACTATAGTAATACATTGCCTCCAGGTATTTATGCCTTTGCTCAGCCATCCTTCCTAATTGATATTTAGCCCGATTGCCCCACTTGTAGCCGCTATCAAGTGCATTATAACATTCTGCCGCTTTGTCGAAATTTTGCTCTACACCTTGACCATATGTATATAGATGAGCGAGTTTGTATCTGACTTCCTGAGAAATATGCCAGTCATACCATTCGGTTGTCTGCATTTTCTCGTACAAAGTTTTAAATAAATGAAACGCCTTGGAAAATTGACCTTTATCAAAGTAATATAGTGACACACGTTCCATGGAAGGAATGTCACCTTTAGCCGCAAGATAACCCAACACTTCCAAAGCCAGGCTATTACCTTTCTGAAGATAGTGGAACAGCGGAAAGTGAAAATTGTGCCAGTAGAAGGCATCGTTACGAACGATAGGCTGAAGTGGGCTGTAGGGTTCGGTTTGTGCAGGATGATTCATCAGATGTTTGAACCAATTGTGGTGCATCATGTCGGCAAACGTGGGATGCTTACCAAAAGCATCTTCACAAATGGTCTTCGAACATTCCGTACCCCCTTTCCCCATGACAAAATCTAAAAGCACATACTCCACAAGATAGCATTTTTGGCTTTCTGCAAAAGATATTAGGTCGGCCAGGATAGTCTTGGCTTCACCCTGCTCTTCTGCAAAATTCAATCTACGCATAGTGTGGTAGAGCTCATCTTCAAAGACGTCATCATCATTCCTATCCGTATTCCTATTCTGCATATGGTGCAATATGCCATTAAATGTTACGATCCCCATAAGTTGATTTATTTGCCTTTTAGAAAAATATCATGTATATGTTCCTTTATGTCATCTAAAATTGCATGATAATACTTCCACTTCTCGGCATCAGTGATGCCTTTATCTCCATTCTTGGTTGCTGTGGGATGGTATGTCTTATACGCAAGGCTGACTCCTTCGATGTCAAGTTTCGCTACTGCGTCAACATCATTTCCAGCTAAAGGCATTGGCGAACCCTTTACGTTGAAATTCTCACGGATGTAGCCGTAATAGTTGTTTTGTCCAGGACCAGTCAGGAAGATAAGAATGTCTGGCTTTGTTATTTCTATCTCCTGAGGAATAACATGAAAGTATTTCTCCTCTAACTCATGTATTTCTTTAGAAGCTCCATTGCGTCCACCTACAGACAATTTCGATATATTGTTCCAAAGGTATGCTACTTTTTTGTCTGGATACTGTCCGCCAAGAACAAAGTCTTTGATTCCCGACATGATGCCATTGAATCCCATGCTGAAAAACTTATTCTTCGCCAAGTGATTCTCGGAATCTGTAAGGAAATACTGCCCCTTATAGTTGTCTGAATAGAAGCGTTGGTATAGTTCCACGAAATCATCAGACTGTACTTGAGATCCATCTTCCAGTACAGGCATAGGCCAATTGAGAGGTTCCTGTCCGAATACCATAACCTTTAAGTCGGCATCAGTCCACCAACTTTCATCCACATAGCCACCTTGGTTGTTGTGCTCCAATGCTACACCAAGCATAAAAGGTGCTTGCACCTTGATGTCAGTGGCATCCAACTGTTGTTTCAGTTCATTCCATTTTGGCTCGTACAAATTAGCCAGTTGCTTTGTTAAGTTGTTCATAATTAATATGTTTAAAATTAGAATTTTGGTTCATAAAAGAATACTGCCTCTATGACATTGTCCGCCGAGTTATGTATAGACCACAGAACAGGAGTGTCCTTATCAATTTCATCAAAAGTTTCATTAAGTGTATTCACGTATGAAGTCGCATGGTCACTATCGTATTCAAAACTTAGCCCATAACATATTGCATTTGCATTAGAATCAATTGGACCTTTTTCCCCTATTTCTGCAGATGTAGCTCTTATTAAAGGATATGGAACACTAAGGTCTCTGAAATCTTGTATAGTAAAACTTATCATGCTCTGATTAACCAAGTGGTGATGTATGAAGCAAAGAAGTAATTCAACCGAATCCTTATCGGTCATCACATAATTATTCCATTGTTCTTGCAAATGCTTGTAATTGGCACATGAATGCAAATCTATAACAAAACAAGTCTTAGGGTGTTTCATCCTTGTGATTATCGCATTTATTTCATTGAAATATGCTTCTGCGTCATCAGTCACGATGGCAATCCATTCGGTTTCGGAGTCTAAAGCCTCCAACGAAGTTGTCTTCCAACCTTTCGAACTGACGGTATTCGCCAAGTCTCCGAACTTAAAAGTAAATCCGTTGTTCATGCTGTCTATGTTTTTAGTTAGTCGTTTTCATATAATTCCCACAAGTCACTTACCCAACCTTTCATGGTTTGGCGTAAGGTTTGCGGTTCCAATACCTCTACCATATTCCCAAAGCTCAACAGTTCCATGATGAAATCATAGGTAGGACGCAATGTTAGCTCAAAGTCTGCATAGTCCTTACAAGTGAATATCTCTTTCTGGGTAGAATGTAAAGGCAGGGATCGAAGATAATGCTGATGTTGCTTGTTGGCCCGAACGACAATACGTTGCATAGAAACGGTCTCATCCGTCACTATTCCATAGAAAGAGGAAAAATATGTGTTGGCATTAAAGTTCTTGGGCATCGTGAAATGCACAGACGTTTCCTCCAAATTTTCCAAACGGTCAAGCCCATAGATGCACAGACTGTTGTCATCAAGTTTCTTCGCCAACATATACCATCTTTTCTGAAACATCTTTAGACAATAAGGTTCTGCAGAAAACGTGTGGGAGGTGCCACGTATAAAACTTTTGTATGTCAGTATCACCACATGGTTGTTTTTCATCGCCTCAATGATGTTTGTCAAGTAGTTGCGATTAGATGGTATTTCTTCAACAAGTATTCTGTCTTTCAACAGAGTACTTTGTGACAAAGTATTTGCTGTAGAATATGTATCCAGTAGCCAACGGCTCAGCCCACCTTTATTCAAACATTCTGGGTTGGAGATGTAATAGCAGTAGCCACCTTTTAATCGACATTCAATGTTCACGCCGAGTATCATCAGAATGTTTCCTTTCCATCGGTCGAAAGTTTGCCGTGGCAAAGGCTCACCATTGCTAATATTCTCGTCATGCATCCACTTGTCGTTGAGTTCTTTCAGCGACAATCCACGTTCTCCTTTGTTATAGAGTGTATTTACTATCCAAATATATTTCTCTAATACTGTCATAGTCAGAGCTTTTTGTTTGAAAAACGTACAATATTCCTCAATATTGTTTGATGCCATATTTTTTATTATTCGTAATAAGCCACATCTATTCTTATTTCCTGTTCAAGAGAATTGTCGAGTCTATGGCAAAACATTTCAGGAAGCACATCCGCAAAAAGATGCTGTATCTCCAGCTGCTCATGAAGAGGATGTACAGAAGAAAAACTGACACAGATAATACAATTGGCATATCGAGTAATGTCATTCATTGCGCCATACTTTTCAACGAGTTCTTTGATGTAGTCAAACCGTTTAGAAGCATTAAAGGCATAGCTTTCAAGTCGCAAGATGTTAACATGGTTGGCTCTATAAAGCATTCCGTATCTGTATGCATTGTTTCTTTCCTTTGATATATATTCAATGAAAGGAGAACAGTACTTGATACGTTTGTCGTA
>CAVKNU010000148.1:0-6469 GCA_963657465.1 Lachnospiraceae bacterium | reverse complement strand
GATGGGAGAGAACATGATGCTTGCTGCCAAGTCTTTGGGATTGGGTACTTGTTGCTTGGGTGGTCCTGTTCGCTTTCTTCAGAGCAACGAGGCTTGCAAGCCATATCTCGCTAAGCTCAACATCCCAGAAGGGTATGAGATCTGCTATATCCTAGCCGTTGGTTATCCTGATGAGGCTCCAGAGGCAAAGCCAAGGGATGAGAGCAAGATTGAGTTTATCAAGTAAGAATAGGGTATATTAGAATGTGAAACGTCCGTGAGCAAGTCGTATGTCCACGGACGTTTTTTATTACACCGTTTTGCGAACAGAAGCAATAATAGGAGAAGCTATTCCAAAGGACTCATCTTCATAAGCAATGTGTTCATTCTTATGATAATAATCCCAATACGCATTTTCCAATACAGCCAAAATACGTGTCTCTGCATGGTTCTCCCACATTCTGAATTCCACGTCCTCTTCATATCTGTGGGCAAAATCTATCAACTTGCTCATATCGAAGTCTTCGCTTGCCACTCCAACCATTTCTTTCTCTGCATCCACTGCATTGCAAAGTTGTTCCACATGGGTAGGTATCATCAAACAAGGCTTGCCCATGTAAAGAGCTTCGCAAACACTTTCAAATCCTGCCGTAGTAGCGTATGCCTTGCAACCTGCCATCATACGTAGGAACTTCTTGTCATCGAGTTTGTGGAAAGTTAGATTCTCATCAACTTTAACCTCTTCCGAAACATCTTTCTTATCCCAGAAGAAGTGAAGTTTGACCTGTGGGTGTTCTTCATGCCATGTCACGACATCACGATAAAAACCAGCGTTGAGAATATAGCCAAGGATATAGTCACCATGATGGCGGATAACGGTTTTCACTCCTTGACGTAGGAGTGGCGGAACTACCTTGATGTGTTGCGTTGGCTCATCCTCATAGTCTCTCATGGAAAGAGCCAGTTTACAAGATGCCCCCAAACTAGTGGCTTTCGTAAAGAGGCGAAGCAAATGCTCTGGAACAGGATATTTTCCTGGCATCTTGAAGGAAGAATGGAGAAAGAGATATTGGTGAGCTATACAAACTTCAGGTACACCCAATTGAAACAAAGAGCAAGTAAGCCCACACAATATTTCATAAAAATTGATAACCATCTCGGCACCACTTTCCTTGATATGGCGACGAATCGTGAGCATACTTTTGAGGTAGGAAGGAATCAAATGGCTATTGTAAACCACGGAAGTCAATAAGCCCAACTTGCGATTATCCTTAGAAGGAATAAAATTAGGACTATCAAATAAGGTGATAGGCATACCTATCTTATTCTTAAAGAACGCAGGAATCTCGCGGTTTTTACTTTTACCAACCATCACATCTACTACTTCATGACCGCTATGCAGAAGTATTTCCTTCAACGCCAAGGCTTGGGTGAGATGACCTCTACCTTCGCCTTGAATAACAAACATTACCTTCATTTTCTCTTTTTCTTTCTATAATCTTACAAACATCTTAATCTGGGTGCAAAGTTACAGGATGAATATTGCAAAGCTGTGATAGGGAGGTGACGATAATATGAACAACATGCTACAAAGTACGCCACCGAACGAAATCTTAATGTAAAAGCATCGTAATATACCCTTCGGAAATTATTCAAAATCAGTTAGTTACAATATGTAAATAGGTGGAATTATTGTCATATTTCTTTAATAACTTAGTAAAAGCATCCATGGTAAAATCACCGATGCTGAGCACCAAACCTTGCCAGGTGCAACAATCTTGATAGAGGATTTGCATACTGGCGTGACAAGCGACATCAATGGTTTTTATGCTTTGCCTAACTTGAAGCCTGGAACTTATAAGGTGAAGGTTTCGTACGTAGGATATGAGCCTAAGACTTTCACCGTGCGTTTCAATGGTAAGACCATCGAGCATGACGTGGAGTTGAACTCTGGCTCGGAATTGAATGAGGTTGTAGTGAATGGTGCTTTCTATGGTCAGCGTAAGGCTCTCCAGATGCAGAAAGAGGCTATGGGTATCAGCAACGTGGTTTCTGCCGACCAAGTGGGCAAGTTCCCTGACTCCAACATCGGTGATGCCTTGAAGCGCATCAACCAACTTCCTGCCGAAGTTCTTCCACAAGACGGGGGCGTAGGCGCTGGAGAGAAAATCAACAGCATCGACCTTATAGCCAACACAGGCGACATAGCCAACAGAATGGAAAAGGGTGTGCAGTGCGCTTCGGATTCATGGAACCAATATGCCAACGATTGGAAAAACTTGCTGCACGTGGAGGATGCATCGGGCAACGCTACACCTATCTACCTCTTGGCGGGCAACCACGACGTGACCAACGCCATCGGTTTTCATCGACCTATGAATCCTAAGACAGATGCCACCAGTTTGGCTTCCATCTACAATCTGATGATGAAACCAGCAAAGAAGGCAACTGCTACCGACTATGATTATACTACGCAAAAGGTAAGATACTCTTTCACAAGGGATGGACTGTACTTTATGTTTGTTGGCATTTGGCCAGATACGGAAACGAGAAATTGGATGGAAGAAGACATCAAGTCTCTTCCTGTAGGTATGCCGATTCTCGTTTTCGCCCACGACCCAGCAACAGGTATCATGAAGCATTTCTATAATCCAAATGGCAATCACGATATCAATGCCGTGGACAAGTTTGAGAATCTCTTGGTCGATATGCCTGTGGAAAAGAGCGTGACAGAAAAGCCTTTGGCAGAGCGCAGCCAATGGATAGACTTCGTGAAAGCCCACCCTGGCATCAAGGCATACTTTCACGGACATACCAACTATAGCGAGTTCTATAGCTTGCAGGATGAGAACGGAACGGATGTTTTGCCAGTGTTCAGGGTAGATTCGCCTATGAAGGGAGAAATCTCCTCGAAAGATGAGAGCAAGCTCTCCTTCATGGTGATTTGCATAGACACAGACAAGGCTCTGCTTACAGCTCGTGAGTACCTATGGAACAACCCTACCGCTAAATGGGGAGCGTCAAAGACGATAAGCATTCGTTAGCTCATATATAATAAATCCCTTATGAATTGCATCCAATGATGCAAACCATAAGGGGTTATTTTTATGTTATAATGTATGTCAGAGATTAGAATTTCTTCTATCTTCCTCTTTCATCCAACAGTGAAGTCTTCTTCTTGATAATCTTCAAGACAAGATAGCTTACGCCACTGATGATTGTGGGGGCAAGGAGGGTAGGATTGATATGGATGAAACTTCCACAAGCATTCTGGCTATAGCTTGCCGTCGCTATTCCGTCGAATAATGTGAATATCAGGAATAGGGCAAATACTCCGTTCTTTTCTTTCTTCAAGATTTTCTTCCATGAGAAAGGATATGCAGGTTTCTCGAAATGGTTGAAGGTTGGGATGAACGCTGGTGTATGCGAAGCCCATTCTGTGTAAGTTGCTCCAAACTTGCGTTGCAAGAATTGTTCCTCGCAATACATGATTCGCTCGTAATAGAGCCAATAGGTGAGGATAAAGATGCAAGCAAATCCTAGGTCGCAAACCAACATGGCGATTCCGAAATACATCAGGAAGTTACCCAAATACAAGGGATGGCGAACCATCGAATAGATACCAGTGGTGTTGAGTTGCTCTGCTAACTGTCCTTGCGTGTTTCTTCCTGATGTGTTGGCTGGGGTATGCCCCACGGTATAGATGCGCACAAAGACTCCCAAGAGACTTACTGCCAAGCAAACATATTCGTATGCTTGCCAGTGCTCTTGTATTCTGAAAAACAATCCTTCGTCCTCTTGGAGTGTAGCATAGAAGATAAACATTCCCACTCCGAGCATCACAATCGGCAAGTAGCTTCTGTATCGAAAAAGCCAGTTGCCCTCTTTTTCCAATTCTTGTTGTAAAGCCATAATAATCTTTGTCGTTTAAAATTTGCGACAAAGATATGGCTCAAATTTGAAGATAATTGAAAGATTGGGATGACTTATGAAAATGTAACAAGATTGTAATCGAAGAGGAGAACACAATTCTTTTGTTTTTTGAAGAAAATCTGAAAAAAGTTGCATTTCTTTGTAACGTTTTTCTTCTTTTCTCCGTTTATATCATTGAAAGCGCTTCAAAAAATGAATGTAGAACTCATAAAATGAAAAAAAATATGAAGAAGATAATGATGCTTTTGGTGCTGATGGTTGTTGTATTGCAAAACATTTCAGCTAAGTCGGTCAAACAGTTGATCAATGAATTCAAGCACGAGGATAAGGCTGAGAGCGTATATGTTTCTCCTCTTTTGATGAAAGTGGCTAAAATTGCGGCAGATAAGGATGATATGGATGAGGCTGGACGCTTGGCTCTGAAAAAGGTGAAGAGCATACGTATCCTGAGTCTCGAAGATTGCAACAAGTCGGTAAAGGATAGATTCTCTCAGGAAGTTGAGAACTTGAATGATGAGGAATATCAACCTCTTATTGTGGCTAATAGTGATGGAGATAAGGTCAAGGTCATGATGCTTACCAAGAACGATATTATCAGGGAACTAGTGATTTTTACCGTCGATGATGAGGATAGTGCCATCATTCAGATTAATGGCAAACTGACACAAGACGACATTCAGTTCATCGTCAATGACCAGACCACGAAATCGAAATCAAAATCAAAGAAGGGATAGGTAGTCTCTTGATATATAAATATAAGGTAGATGGATGCATCTCAATTCAAAGAGAAGTTCCTTCCATATAGCGACCATCTTTATCGTGTGGCTCTGAGACTCTTGGGCAATTCGCAGGAAGCGGAAGACCTGGTGCAAGATACCTTCTTGCGACTATGGACTCGTCGAGACAGCTTGCCCAAAGACCTATCGCCTGGCGGATATGCACTGACGGTGATGCGGCATATTTACTATGACCATTTACGGCAGAAACAGGTGTTGGAGGCGGATAAGCCTTCTGACGAGATTCAGACGGCATCGGATGCTGATGTAGGAAAGCAAACTGAGAATGAGGACTTGGGCGAGAAACTCAGGTTTCTGATAGCCCAGTTGCCTGATAGCCAACGCCGCATCATGGAGATGCGAGATGTGGAAGGAATGGAAACTTCTGAAATCAAGAAGTTGACGGGACTTTCGGAGTCCAACATACGCACCTTGTTGTGCAGGGCTCGAACAATCGTAAAACAACAATTTAAACAGTTGGTAAACTATGGATGTAAATAAAGTCAAGGCATTGCTCGACAAATATTTCGCAGGAACAAGTTCTTTGCAAGAGGAGGAACTGTTGCGTGCATATTTCTCAAGTAACCAGGTGGATGCTAGTCTGGAGAAAGACCAAGCCTTCTTCTTGGCAGCAACAGATGTGATGCAATTGCCCGAAACGGATGAGGAAACAAAGCAAAGCTTGCAAACCAAGTTGTCTCGACAGATAGACGGCTGGAATATGGTGGAGAAGACTTCTGTCCGCTCTGTACGTCGAGTCGATTTGCGATGGATAGCGGGCATAGCAGCCTCATTGGCTCTCTTGTTCTCTTTCGGCTATTTCCTCAACAGCCATCAGCAGCAAGCATCTGTGGCAATGCACGATACCTATCATGATACCTACACCGACCCTCGTGATGCAGCCGCTGAGGCTCAGAAGGCTTTGATGAAATTCTCTGTAGATTTGAACAAGGGATTGGATAAGGTGAGTGAGGCAACTAATTGATTAAACTCGATATAGAAAAGTGTTGATAAAACTCGATATGAAAATGAAAAAGTGGATTTTGACAATAGTCATGGTGCTCTGTAGCAACCTGATGTTTGCTCAGAGTGCCTTGTTTAAGAAATATGAGAATGTGAATGGTGTTACAACCGTTTACATATCCAAGGCTTTGCTTGGCATGATGCCAAAGTTGGATGCTGGCGACAAGGATATTAGTAAGATAGCTGGCAAGCTAGACCATGTGCAGATATTGACCTGCGAGCGCCCTTCCTTGTTGCCGAGTGTCAAGGCGGCTGCCCTCAGCAGTTTCAAGTCTGGTGGATATACGAACTTGATGACCGTGAATGACGATGGCGAACAGACCATCATTTATGGCAAGTCGCTAGGCAAGGGCAAGAGCGAGTTCGTTCTCCTTTCGATAGAGAAGACAGAGTTGAGCATCATCAATGTCATGGGCAACATTACGCTTAATGACATCAAGCAGATAGCGAAGTAAATATCAATGACACAAAGCGTCCGTGAGCAAGTTGTTTGCCCACGGACGCTTCGGCTTAGATGAATGGAGTCATATAGATAGGAAGCATTAGTGTGTTGGCATCCTTTTGCAAATCCTTGGTATAAACCAAATAGCGTTGCGCTATAACTTTCGAATATTTCTCGCTGAAGTCATCGAGTGAGGCATGAGTCTTATAGCCTGAGGATTTCACTTCTACAGGACACAACTTGTTGCCATGTGAGATAAGGAAATCTATCTCATAGTAATGCTTCTCATCTTTTTTCCATGTGTGGTAAAAAAGCC
>CAVKNU010000147.1:0-6512 GCA_963657465.1 Lachnospiraceae bacterium | reverse complement strand
TTTGGGGTACAGGCAAGCCTCTTCGTGAATTCCTCTGGAGCGAGGATATGGCGGATGCCAGCGTACATGTGCTCTTGAATGTGGATTTCAAGGACATCATCGGCATCGAGAAATACTCTTCTGTATTTTATGGTGCGAAGGTAGATGGTGCTGTAGATCGTAACAACTCAGAGGGTCGTGGTGGAGCCATTCCATCTCTCGGTGAGATTCGCAACTGCCACATCAATGTAGGTACAGGCAAGGAACTGACTATCTGTGAACTCTCTGAACTCGTAGTGAAAGCAGTTGGCTTTGAGGGAACAGTTGAGTTTGATGCTAGCAAGCCTGATGGTACTCCTCGTAAACTTATCGACGTAGAGAAACTTCACAGCCTCGGTTGGACCCATAAGGTCGAGATCGAGGATGGTGTCAAGAAACTCTATGAGTGGTATCAGGAGAGCTTGAAAAACTAATAGTTTATTGTATCCTAAGATACTTGCGCGAGTATCTTAGGATACTTTACAATGTATCTTAGGATACTTTGCTTTTTATCTTATGTCCCATTTTGGCATAAAAAAAGAAATCCGACTCTCTTGCGAAAGTCGGATTCTTAAACATTTGAGTTATGTTGGGAAAAAGTGGGTGGTGATGGATTCGAACCACCGAAGGCATAGCCAGCAGATTTACAGTCTGCCCCATTTGGCCACTCTGGTAACCACCCGTGCTTTATGTTTTCAAAAGCGAGTGCAAAGGTAATGCTTTTATTTCATACTGCCAAATTTTTCTTGCACTTTTTTTGAAAAACTTTCACTTTTCCTCAAAAATATTGTTGTAGAGGGCTTTCCTCCTTTTACTTTTTTACCCTTTTACCTTTATCACGTGATGGCGACGATGCTTTCTGGACAAGCGACGATGCTTGTAGTGCTCATACTTCTTGAAGGCAACGAAGAGCGTTAAGGCCAAAACTATAGCTAGGAGGAAGATGACGATACCACCACCTAAGTTGTCACCTTTCACCTTCGACCACATATCCAATACTTCTGGCGTATGATCGCCGGCATCATGAATCATGGCACATCGTGCCACTACGCTGCTGTCTGGATACATGATAGGGTTGAGATGAGCCTTGTTGCCTTCCTCGCCAAAGAAATAAGCAGCGTTGACTGTCTTAGGGAATGCTTTGTCGTCGCTCATCTCTTCCAAAATTTTCTTTCCACCAATGCTACTTACATATCCTGTGGCATCCATATTGGCAAGGGCGATGTCTTCTTGACAGAGATAATTGATGAAGTAGGCTGCAGCTTTGGGATTGCGTGCATACTTAGGGATAACCCAACCGTCAAACCATACATTGCTACCTTCATTAGGAACCTCATAACCTAAATCGACTCCCACTTTCTCTGCTTCGTCTATAGCCCAAACGGCATCACCGCTCCAAGTCATGTTGAGCCAAGCCTTGCCTTTGGTCATTGTTTCCTTACCAAAATCAGCCTCCCATCCCTCGATGTTTGGCTTCAGTGTCTTGAGCTCTTTCTCTACAGTAACGATGGCTTCGGGTGAATAATCGTTCATCAATTGAGGAACGGTTACTTTGCCAGCCTTTAGGTCTTTGCGATGTGCCCAGATGAGGGCGGTGCCGTAAGAGTCGCGGTAAGAGTCTTTCATCAAGAGTTTGCCACGATACTTTTGATTCCAAAGAGTGCCCCAAGTTTGAGCATCCTCTAATGATACGTGCTCCTTATTATATAAGATGCCGGCTGTTCCCCACATGTAAGGAACGGCATATTGATGGGCGATGCGACCATGGTTGCTAGTGGCATCTATTTGTTGGGTGATGTAAGGAGCTACGTTCTTGATGTAGTTGGGAGTTTTGCCAAAACAAGTATCGATGGGCAAGAGAAGATTCTTGCGAAGCATTCGCTCGATGATGTACTCTGATGGGCACACCACATCGTAATCTTCATGTCCACGTTCTATCTTGGTGAGCATCACCTCATTGATGTCGAAGGTCTGGTAGATGATACGCACTTTCTTGCCTGTCTGTTGCTCATACCACTTAGGGAAGTTGGCTAGGGCATCCTCATCGATATAGTCTGCCCAGTTATATACTTTCAGAATTTCCTCACGGTTCTCCTTGTTGTAACAAGAAGAGAATGGCAGAATCATCAGCAGTGTAAGGGCGAGAAAAGCTAATGTCTTAACTCCTTTAAATATTTTCTTCTTCATTTTTTACTTCTTGTTTTTGTCTGAACGGCGGTTGATAATAATCAGCATCACGAGCACTAGCACGAAGATAATTGTGGAGAGTGGGCGAAGCTCAGGGGTAAGACCTCCCTTTCGAGCATCGGCATAGATGAATGTGGATAAGGTTTCCAATCCTTCGTTGCCAATGGTGAAGATGGTTACGGCAAAATCGTCAATACTCATGGTGATGGCAAGCATAAAACCTGACACCATACCTGGCAATATCTCAGGGATGATAATCTTTCTCAAAGCCTGCATAGGTGAGGCTCCTAGGTCGAGTGCTGCCTCATAGAGGTTGGGATTCATTTGCTTCAAGCGTGGCATCACGCTCAGGATGACGTATGGCAGACAGAATGTGATGTGTGCCAATACCACCGTGGTGTAACCTTGTGGGATGCCCAGTGTGATGAAAAGCAAGAAGAGCGAGATACCAATGATGATATCGCCATTCAATATAGGGATATTATTGACGAATGATATCGCTTGGCGTGCCCTGCGGTTGCGTAAGTTATGAATGCCAATGGCTGTTAATGTGCCAAAGAGGGTACTGACTGTGGCTGTTATCAGGGCAATGGTGATGGTGTTGATAAGGGCTGCCGTCAAGGAATGGTGAGTTCCTTCGGCAAAGAGATTCTTGTAGAGTTGGAGTGAGAATCCCGTCCAGTTGCCCATCACCTTGGCTTCGGTGAAAGAGAAGATGACAATGATGATGATAGGGGAGTAGAGTAATAGCAAGAGTAGCCACAAGTATCCCTGGCAGAACACTTTTTTCATCATCTCCTTATTAAATAGCGTGTTCATCATCTGATACCTCCTTCCCCTTTAGCGTTGTTGTCGATGGAACCCATCAAGGTGGAAGCACCAATGAGGAAAAGCATGATGAGCGAGAGCGCTGCACCATAGTTCCACATCGAATTGTTGATATTCTCCTGAATGGTTGTACCAAAGAGCTTGATGTTGTTCAGTGTCAGAAGTTCGGAGATGGCAAAAGTGGAGATGGTTGGCATGAATACCATCAAGATGCCACTTGCTACACCTGGCATGGAAAGAGGCAATACCACCTTGAAGAACTGTTGCCAAGGTGAGGCACCCAAGTCTTCGGCTGCCTCAATATAGCTGCGATCCATCTTCTGAAGTGTGTTGTAGATCGGATAAATCATGAAAGGGATGAAGTTATACACCATACCAAACAGTAAGGCTCCCTCGCCAAGTGGAATGTCGACGAAGTCGAATAGCGCTACGGTGGCAAGGGTGCGCACCAAGATGTTTACCCACATCGGCAAGATGAAGAGCATCACGATGGTGGTGGCATGCTTCATCTTGGTCTGGGTCAAGATATAGGCTGCTGGGTAACCCAACAAGATGCAGAGCAAGGTGTTGAGAAATGCAATGCCTATCGAATATACGAAGGTGTTGATAGCCTCAGGGTGGCTCAAGAACTTCTGAAAGTTGTAGAGTGTGAAACTGCCATTCTCGTCGGTGAATGCAAAGAACACGATGAGCAGCAATGGCAGTACTACAAATATGGCCGCAAAGATGGCGTATGGTATTGACCAACTTTGGCGTGATGAAATAAACTTAATGAGTTTCAATTTCTAATCTTAATTTCTAAAGAGTCATTTCTAAATTATCCTTTCACTTCGATTCCTTCCGAAGAGATGGTGATTCCCACATGGTCGCCGAGATCCCATACGTCTTGAGTATCCACATAGATTTTCTCTCCCCAGTCAGTATCGATGGTGAGGTGATAGTGGTTACCCTTGTAGAGGATGAAACTGATGTCGCCAGTGAAAGTTCCGTCTTGCTCGTTGTCGAAAAGTTCTATCTTGTCGAATGGTACGGATACAGTGACGGTTTCATGGTCTTGGAGTTCTGATGGAAGTTCTTTCTGGAACTCACACCCCAAGAATTCAATCACATCCTTGTCATTAACTTTTGCCTCAAAGATGTTGGAGGTGCGTTCTTTCTTCATGATGTGGATATTGTCTGGTATCACATTCATGCCTACGGTTTGTCCCACCTCAAAGTGCTTGTAGTTCTGAATCAAGAACTCATATCCCTTGTCGGTTTCTGCCAACATTTCGTAGTGTACACCTTTGAAGATAGAAGAGGTGATCTTGCCAACAAACTGGGCATTCTCAGTATTTCTGGATACTTCTATGTCTTCAGGGCGGATGACAACATCCACTTGTTGATTCTCGCCAAACCCTTTATCTACACAAGGAATCTCTGCGTCAGCCACCTTGACCAAACAGTCGTGAATCATCAAGCCGTTGAGAATGTTGCTCTCACCGATAAAGTTGGCAACGAAAGAGTTGGCAGGTTCGTTATAGATATCTGTAGGTGTGCCAATCTGTTGAATCTCTCCTTCGCTCATCACCACGATGGTGTCGCTTAATGTCAGGGCTTCCTCTTGGTCGTGAGTCACATAAACGAAAGTAATACCCAATCGTTCATGCATCTCCTTCAACTCCAGTTGCATATCTTTGCGCATCTTGAGGTCGAGCGCAGCCAAAGGTTCATCAAGCAGAAGTACCTCTGGCTCGTTGACGATGGCACGAGCAATGGCAATACGCTGTTGCTGTCCACCAGAAAGAGAGTTGACATCACGATATTCGTAATCACTCATGTTTACCATCTTGAGCGCACGCTTCACCTTCGGCAAAATCTCTTCTTTCGGTGTGTTCTTTAGTTTCAGTCCGAAAGCGATATTGTCATATACATTCAGGTGAGGAAACAGGGCATATTTCTGGAATACTGTGTTCACATTGCGTTTATAGGGTGGTAAATTGGTAATATTGACACCGCTGATGGTAATCTCGCCCTCAGTGGCAGTCTCAAAACCTGCCAAAAGTCTTAAGAGAGTAGTTTTACCGCATCCCGAAGGACCGAGTATGGTCATGAATTCGCCCTTTCGCACATACAGATTGATGTCGTTGAGGGCTATTTTTTCGCCAAATCTTTTTGACACATGATTGATGTCGATGATATGTTGTGCAGTCTTATTCATTTTTTGTTTATAATTTGAGTGCAAAGTTACTCATTTTTCAATAAATATCGAAAAGAAAGAAGAAAAAGTTGTATCTTTGCAGCCGTTTTGTAACTTTGATTAGATTATGATAGTAACAAGAGAATGGATAGAAGAATGGTTTGATTATTTCAATCGGGAATATTTTGGCGGAAAATTGCCCATGCCAGAGATTGGGGTGACGCATGCCAAAACTCGCTTGGGACAGATGTCTTTTAAGCGGGCTACTCGATGGGGACGTACCAAACTTTATGACTTCAAGATATCTATATCTACTTATTACGATATGACCGACAAGCAGGCTAAAAGTGTCTTGCTTCATGAGATGATACACTATATTATTGGCTATACAGGGCTGAAGGATACTTCTTCGCATGGAATCGTTTTTCGTGGTATGATGGACAAGCTAAATCGTACTTATGGTTGGGATATTCGCATCATGACATCGACGAAGGGATGGAAGGTGAGCGAACAAGTGAAAGCCAAGAAAGAAGCGAAAGGTCCACAAACTTATCTCATGCTGGCAATCGAAATGAAGGATGGCAAACATTTCTTGTCGCGTGTCAATCCTAGTTTCGCGCATCGTATCGAAAGTCAGCTAGTCAAATTAAGAGAAGTGAACCTGCATCAATGGTACACTACCCAAGAGTCTTATTTTGAGGATTATCCACAGGTGAGAAGCCTGCGAGGAAGACGTATCTCAAAGGCTGATTTCGCTAAACTGTTGAATGTGCTTACAGAATACCATGTTGAATAATTCAAGTTAGGAATTAGAAGAAAAGAATAAAACGCCCTTCACCCTTCACCTTTCGTTGGAATCCCCTGTGTTTATTGGCATTCCGTGGGTGAAGGGTGCTTCTCAACCCTTCACCCACCTTTCACCACCCTTCACCCTTAAATGAATGGGATGGGGGCATTTGGGATTGGATTCTTTCGGTCACAAGGTGATATCAGTCAACCAAAATCAGGAAATGACAAGGTGAAAGGTGGTGAAAGGTACTATTCAACCCTTCACCCTCCAAAAACCCTGTGTTTATCGGTGTTTCCGCCCAAAAGGTGAAGGGTGAAGGGCAAAACGCACATTTGTTTTTGCTGAGTCAATATACAGGAAATTTGCCTTAATACAGCAAGATTGTGCTTAGCTATGGCACTTTTGTGCCCGTAGTTAGGGCACATTTGTGTTCTAGTAAGACATAGCTAAAAAATAGTCTGAAAGCTGTATCTAAAAACTAAAATTAAAGCCGCATTTCGAATCATCCAT
>CAVKNU010000146.1:0-6608 GCA_963657465.1 Lachnospiraceae bacterium | reverse complement strand
CCTCTATACAATAAAGGTGGCGCATCAAATGAGATGCGTCACCTTTATCTTTTTATACCGTTTGCCACCAAGCCCAAGCTCAGCCATAGTCGTGTCCTTGATAATCAGCTCGCCTTTTTGCAAGCTAGCTATCGCCGATTTGATTTCCTGAAACTCCTTGCCCGAAACACCGAACAGGTCTTTGATCACGCTATCAGCTATCGTCTGTTGCTTCATGATGAGCGGATATTGCGCATTGGCATAGAAATCGAAGTACTTGCTCTTGAAACTCTCCATGTTCTGGGTGGCAAGGATGATACTCAAACCCTTGTCCCTGCCCACGGCTATCAGATTACGAAGTGGCTGATTATTGAAATCCAGCATATAGTGCGCCTCGTCGATAATCGTAAAGTGACGTATCTGTACATAGTCATCGCTCACCGCCTGCTTAGGCAACTCCTCATAGATGCTGTTGAGCTTGGAGATGACGAAATAGACGATAGCCTTCGCCAACGGACCATCCTTCGGAAAGGCATTCATCTTGACGATGAAGCACTCATCCACCAGATTCACCTCATCCTTGTCGGCAAAGAGATGATTGCGCACCAACTGCTTCAAGACTGATGTCACACTATCATCCTTGTCGGGGTTCTGCATCTTCGCCTGATATTTCCTCAACATCAACTCAAAGGTGATAGGCTTTCCTGCCGTCTGCTTGTAGGCATCCACTATCGCCTCACTCAGGCGGTTGCTCATATTGGCACTCACACTGGCTCGGTCGATGGCGCAAAGAGCCGAAGCCATCTCCGTGGAATAGAGATTGATTTCATTGATGGTCTTGCCCGTAAAGTCCTTGAATGGCGTGAAAGGCAATGGTTTCAGCATCGGGTCTAGGAGACAGGAAGCGTTGACATCGAAATGGGCTAGCCAGTTGGCATTCGTTGGGTCAGAGAACTCGCCCTTGTAATCGAACAAGAGGAAGTTGACTGGATAAGGGGTCTCGGTGGATAGGTTGCGGAACTGCCGAATCAACACCGCCAAGAGATTGGTCTTGCCCGAACCCGTAGCACCTGCCACCAATATCTGGGCATTCGATACCGAACGACCATTGATGTTGAGTTTCGCCTCCATGTCCTCGCCATACTCTCCTACCAAGAGTTCCAAGGCTGGGATGCCACTGCCTCCACCTCGTCGATTGTTCTCGGCGAAGAGGAAAGCGTTCAGGTTCTCATCCTCCGAAAGATAGTCGATACCCCGATAGATTTCCTTAGCCACGATACGCCCCACCATGCTCGGGTTCTGCCAATCCACCTCACACTCCTTGTATCTCAGTTTGAGCAAAGCCGAAAAGAGCGTCTTCTTATTATCTTTCGTAAAGAAACTTGGCATGATGCGCTGGCTAGTCTTCGACATAACGATGCCACCCAAATCCTCCACGTTTCTCTTTTCCGCAAGACTCAAACTAGCTATCAAGGAGATACGCATCACCTTGTTGACCGTCAGCACACACTCCTTCTCCCCCGCCACTTGACGAGAGAGATTCAATCGCTTCTCCAGTTTCTCCTTCAGCGGCAAGATGGCATCCACCATTCCCTCCGCCTGTCGTATATTATCTAATGCAACTTCCATAACTTCTCTAAGCATTTGAATTGGCTTTCCCTTCGGTCGCCGAACTTTGTTTCTTCACTCTTCGTTCTTCACTTAATTGATTCCAAAATACCCCTCCTCCACATGCGTGCTCTGGCTCTCCACATCTCTAACGAGCGTATAAGAGCGAGAAATGAAAGGCTCCAGCTTCACATAGTCCTTGTCCTTGCGAATCTCGGATGTCGTACAGAGCAGAATGGTTTGCTCGGCTAGTCCAGGGAAGTACTCCTCCATCAGTACGTCACGGCTCTCCTCATCGAGTACACCCATCACCGTATCAATCATCACAGGTGGATTATAATCGCCCAAGTTTCTCAATACTTTCAGCAATACTTGGATAAAGATTTGCTTGGATGCCGCATTGAGTTGGTTGAGCGAGATCTCATTGCCTGCCTTATGATAGAGGCGAATGGTGAAGTTTTCCATCGAGTCGGCTAGTTCCACCTTGGCGATGCAACCCTTGTAGGAAATCAAGAGTTTGTTGAGCTGTTGCTTCATGTCCTCCTCTATCTTTTCCTTCTTACGTTTGAGCAGACTGTCGGCTACATCCTCGAAGAAAGGCTTTAGCTTGATGAGCGTATCATATTTGATGTCAGGCTCTTGCTGTATCTGAACATCATACTGGTGAATCTTTCTTTCCAGCTTTTCGATGCTTACCTTGCGATCATCGCTTTCCTTCTTCAATGTTTCCAGTTCACAGCTCGCCTCTTCGTATGCCTTGATGATTTCCGTGTTGCCAGTCACCATACTTCTGCGCAAAAGGTCTATCTGGCTGAGTTGGTTGTCATAGTTCTCCAGTCTCTTATCCAAGTCATAGCGACTGTCATTGAGGGCGATAAACTCGTTGACGGCATTGGCGTTGAGCAGATTCTTCAAAGCCTCCAACTCGCTCTCATCAAGAAAAGCATAGTCGTCCTTGCGTTGCAAAGCCTCCTGCTGACTTTTGAGATAAGCCACCACGTCATCGTCTGCCACCGTCTCAGGACAGAGCAACTTCGACTTGAGGTAACCCAATATCTTGGTGGTCACCTCCCTCATCTGTTCCACGGAAAGCACTCCCTCACGCTCCTGCCTCAACGCATCCTTCTGTCGGATGATGTCGTTCACCTCGTTGGTGATGCCCAAGGCGAGCTTTGGGAAGAAGATGTTGATTTCCAAGGTATCGACCACCTGCTTCAACTGAGCGTTGTATCGCTTGGAAAGTTCCTGTGTTTCCTTCACGTTCGCTTCCAGTTCCTGAATCTTTCTTTCCGTCTCGGCAGAATCCTTGGCACCTTCCTTAGCAGCATCATATTCCGCTTGGATGGATACGAGATACTTATACTTGCCATCTTGCAGTTTGATGTTCTCCGCCTGTTCCTCCAACAAGCGATTGCGCTGTTCGCAAAGACCATTGTATTCCTCAGCCTCCTTCTGTGCTTCCAGTCTTCGAGCCGCCCAGTCTTGTTGCAGATGCTCAGAGGCATTCTTCAGTTGCAGATACTTATTAAATCCCATCACGTTCTGGATATTGTCCTTGATGATTTGGGCGAAGACATTCTCCTTCAAGAGTTCGCTCGACTGCATGGCATCGAAGAGGAAATACTTGCTGAGTTCCTGCGGCAGGTTTGCCTTGATAATCTTGTTCACCTGTTGCTCGTTCTCAGCACGCTGCTGCGGAGGCATCGCCGAGCCATAGACAAACTGGGCACCGTTCATGTTGAGCATCACACTCTCCACTGGTTTGTTGGCAGGGTTGAGCTTATAGGTACGGCGCAGGAGATACTTCTGCACTTGTCCCAGCACCATGCCCTCGAAAGCCAGTTCGAGCACGATGGTAGGTTCCACCTTGCCCAGCGCACCATTGTTCAAGAGTTCATGGAAGTGCGCCTTGTCAGCAATCTTCAGTCCATAGAGTGCTCCACAGATAGCCTCGAAGAGCGTGGTCTTACCACCGCCATTCATGCCACCTATCAGGATGATGGGCTGGTCTGCCTTCACCGACAAATCCAAGTCGAGACTCAGATAAGTCTTATAGTTCTGTATCTTGATTCGTCTGATAATCATAATCTTGCTATCGCTTCAGCGACTATTCGTTCAGTATCTTCCTCGTTCATTTCTATCTTATCGACCTTGGCGGCATGATACTTGCGAAGAATCTCCTCGCTCATCCACCCGAAGTCTATCTCATGTTTCTCGCAGAGCGTCCTAATCAGTTCGAGGTCTTCCTTTCGGATGCCATAGTGCAAGAACTTTCCGTCTAAACCTTTTGCCATCGTTTTACACCTTATTATAATATATACCTTATTATAGTATGCCTCAGAGGGAACAGCAAGATTACTTGTATTTGTCTGGGAAGAAAGCGTCCCAGTTTTCCAAGTCATGAGTATTCTCTATTGGAAATGGAGAATAGCACCAGTTCTTATCTATCTTTCTTTGGATGATAACACCACCCATCAAATGCTTATCCTTGTTCTGCTCACTCTGCATGTACTCCAGCAAAGCATTATGCTTGTTTGGCGCCTCTGGGTCACTGTCCTCAGATTTTGTATCAAAGAGGAAGACTTGTCCATTTTTCATGCGAATAACATAATCGACATAGAACGGAGTTCGGATGCCATCAGAAGCAATGTAAGGTATAGCATAATTATATCTTCCGCCATCACCATTCTTGTACCACCAATCTATGGAGTCTTTGTTCTTCTCTAGAAATGCCTCAAAATGCCGCTCTTGGTCTGAGGCTTTCTGCAATCTATAATAAGGAAGCAAAGCATGGTCTTTCACTTCTGGGATTTCTTGCGCAGACGTTTCATTATATTCTCTCATCTCTGGAACTTCCCAAGTATATTCCGTCAAAGAACGCTCTTTCTTTTTCTTTCGTCTTTGCTCCAATATTACCGTATATTTGGCTATAGCCCTACCTATGATTGCAGCAAACTTATCTTGGTTTTGATTATACAGGATAACTCTTGGCACATCTGTCTCAAAGATGCACAAATATTCTTCCATCAATTGGCATATATAACCTTTCAGAGAAGTGACAGCTATCTTTTCATAACCGCCCAATAAGGATTCACAAAACTTGGTAAAACGAGCAGACAATTCTGCATGAGTTCTACGGAAACCTATCTGTTTACTCTCATCAACAATTGTTGTACCTACCTCTCCTGTCACTTCTACATCATGAAGCAATGTTACCTTTACAGCATGGTTGCCAAAATCAATATGATCGACACGTTCTGCCTGTTGACGATTCTTTTGCCAATCATTTATAATATCCGAGCTACCATTTCCCTCACCTGTGGCATCTGCAAAAGGAGACACTTCAAACAAGTCTTGCTCAATAGGCATCTTAAACCATGCACGATTGAACGTTTCGACCAACACACCCCAAAAGTCTGGTCCCAAACGATTTCGGTCAGCACTCAAATATTGGCTATAAGTGGAAGTCAATGCAACATTATTGAGATGTTCACGGCAATAGGATTGTAAAGATTTCGAGACATAGTCGTATGCCTCTGGCCTAATTATAATATGTTCACGACTCAAATTGGTATAAATCCATCCATGATTGAGGACTTTATCCGTATAATAATGTTGCTCAGGCATACGCATGATTCGCCCAACGGTCTGCATTCCAAATGGTTCACTTTTAATATCTCTGAATATCAAAAGAACTGCTGCACGTGGACAATCCCAACCTAAGGCAATAGCTTGCTTGAAGAGCAAAACTTCCGTCAAGTCATAGTTGTCTGAGATATGTTCAAGATTATCTGTCTTTTCATTGCTGAGCCATATCGCCAACTTACCATTTGTCGTGTTAATATCATAATTGGCATCTAATCTTATTTTCATCTGCTCTATGATTGTACGCTCATTAGCATCTACAGTCACAGAACTATCATTTGGCAATTGAATAAGCAACAACGGATTTATTTTAGCCCCCATCTGCTCATAAGCTTCCTTTATCTCTTTTCTCTTAGCCAAAGCGAGGTCTAGCAAATAAGCATTCTCTCCCACATTTGCATCATCCTTAACTCCTGCATTGATAGTTATACCATTCTTTATCATTTCGGCTTCGATTACCTTATGGCGAGGCACTATGTAAAGTTCATCTGCCTCAGCCTTTGACTGAGGAGAAGGTGTGGCTGATATACGAATCTCAACTTTTGGGTTAATGTTTTTCAGCACTTTCTCTGATTGCTTTGCTGAACGAGTGCCAAACATGTGCTCTTCATCTATGACAACAATCACAGGGATGCCACGTTCTTGAGTACGAGCCACCACATCATATATGGATGATGAGTTCTCTGTTTCTCTCACCATCACGTTTTTGTCCTTATTGATGCTTTCCCAGTTGACAAAGAAGATTTCACCAGCCTTAATGTATCCATCCATAGAATGATCTAACTCGTCATACATCACTGGAGTCAAGGCATGAGTTTCTGAGAAATAGTTTTTCATGCTCATATAACTCTGCTGATGCAACCTGTTAGGTGCTATCCAAATAAGGGCAACCTGTTTTCCGTCATCTGCCAACTGGGTAGTAAGTTCATCCAGCATTTGACTTGCCATTACAGTCTTTCCTGAACCTGTTGGAGCTTCAAATACGAGTTTCTTTCTATTATCTGGGTAGTCAAGTAAAGCCATGGTCTTTTGAACCAAAGCCTCAACTGCTTCTTTTTGATATGCAAATTCTTTTATCATAAGATGTCACCTCCTTCATTCATGTTATCTAGTTCTTCCTTCTGTTCTAAGTCTTGCAAACCTTGCAGTTCATCAGGGTCTGGCAAAACATCCTTATAGGCATTGTAGATGACTGCAGGCAAGGCGCATAATTCCACCTTATCCAAGACATCCTCAAAATTATCTGTATAAGCATAGCTGTTATTCGAGAAGACATATACCAACATCTTGCCATCATATTCCATTTCTGCAATGACCTTAGCAAAAGCATCGGCTGTCTGCTCATTGTAAATCACCAACATCTTTGTCTTGTCATC
>CAVKNU010000145.1:5135-6690 GCA_963657465.1 Lachnospiraceae bacterium | reverse complement strand
CAATGCCTTATTTTACATATTTTGCAAATTTTCAATGCCTTATTTTACAAGTTTTACGGTTTCTGAATGCCTTATTTTACAAAATCTCTTACTTCCTAAAGTACTTTCCTATCACTGGAAGGCTCTTCAGTGGAAAATCCTTCTTCACGAGGTATGCGGCGAAGATGAGGATGAGCACCGTGTTGATGAAGCAAGCGATGCCGGTAGAGAAGAACTTGTTCGCCTCAGTCATTCCCACGAAGAGGATGAGGGCGAGAACCACGTAGGTCATAATCTCCTTCACAGGATAGTTGATAGGATACTTCTTCTGACCCACGAAATAGGAGAGGAGCATCGCCGTTCCGTATCCTGCGAAACCAGCCCAGGCACAAGCCATATAACCATATATTGGCACGAAAATAACGTTGATGGCTATCAATACTGCACATCCGATGCCAGAGAAGTAAGCGCCCCAGATGGTCTTGTCGATGAGCTTGTACCAGAAACTGAGGTTGAAATAGACCCCCATCATGATTTCTGCTGCCATTACGATAGGCACTACCTTCAATCCTTCCCAGTAGTCACGGCCGATGATGTGGCGAAGCACATCCATGTAGCCTACCACAAAGAGGAAGGCGAGGAGCGTAAAGATGACGAAGAACTTCATCGCCGAAGCGTAAGTCTGTCGGTTGTCCTTGTCCTTTGCCTTGCCAAATACGAATGGCTCGTAAGCATAGCGGAAAGCCTGAGTAATCATCGCCATAATCATCGCAATCTTGCTGGCTGCACCATAGATTCCGAGCTGGGCATGGGCATCACTCTTCTCATAGATATAAGGGAAGAGAATCTTGTCTGCCGTCTGGTTCAAGATGCCAGCGATACCGAGCACGAGGATAGGCCAACTGTAGCTCATCATCTTCTTGACGAGTACCTTGGTCTCAGCCCAAGAAGCGTATGGACCAGAGAAACCATCTTTCAACTCCTTGTAGAAGAAAAGGGTCATCGTGGAGGTACAGATGATATTGATATAGAATACGTAAACCACATCGGTACCGCCCATGAAAGCGAAATAGATGATGTTCATGGTCATGCAGACAAGTATGAAGAGCATCTTCAAGGCAGCAAACTTCAATGGTCGCTTCTTATATCTCAAGTAAGCGAAAGGAATGCACTGGAAGGCATCGATTGCCACAGTGACAAACATGGTCCAAACGTAAGCTGGATGATCCGCATACCCCATCGCTGCGCTCAATGGATGAATGAAAATAAATACAAGGGCAATGAACAGAAGGGATGTACATCCCACCATGCTTAAAACCGTGGTATAGACTTTATGCGCATCTTCTCCTTCCTTATTGACAAAGCGGAAGAAGGTTGTCTCCATACCGTATGTCAAGATGACGAGAATCAATGCCGTGTAGGCATACATGTTGGTGATGACACCATAACCGCCACTGGCTGCGCTAATCTTAGCCGTGTAGAGTGGCACGAGCAGATAGTTCAAGAATCTGCCGATGATACTGCTCATACCATAGATGGCGGTATCCTTTGCGAGTGATTTTAAACTTGCCATTAT
>CAVKNU010000145.1:0-5033 GCA_963657465.1 Lachnospiraceae bacterium | reverse complement strand
GCTGCGATGACTCCCGCTAAGTCTGCGAGTAAACCGCAAGCCACGGCGTGGCGGGTGTTCTTGATGCTTACGCTTCCGAAATACACAGCCAATATATAAAAGGTGGTGTCGGTGGAGCCTTGGAAGATGCAACTCAATCTGCCCACGAATGAGTCTGGACCATAGTTCTTCATCGCCTCCAGCATCATGCCTCGGGCACCGCTTCCCGACAGTGGTTTCATGATGGCGGTAGGCAGGGCACCCACGAAGTCGGCATTCATGCCACATTGCTCTACGCTCCAGGATATGCCCTGGATGAGCATGTCCATCGCCCCCGAAGCACGGAACACACCGATGCCTACGAGGATAGCCACGAGATAAGGGATAATCTTTACTGCGGTAGTAAAACCTTCCTTCGCTCCCTCGATGAAAGCGTCATATACGTTCACCTTCTTGAAGAAGCCTGCCAAGATAAAGCAGAGGATAATGCCTAGGAGAATCATGTTGGAGGCGATGGTGGTCACGGTGTTCATCGTGTCCTTGTCCATCTGTCCGAATCCCCAAATCACGATGCCCACGAAGGTGCAGAGTCCTACGAGTGTGGCAAGCAAGACGGGTTGCAAGATATTGATGCGTTGCCAGAGCGAGGTGATGATGATACCTGCCAGGGTAGCAACGGCAGTGGCAAGGAGGATAGGGATGAAGACATCCGTAGGCTGAGCCGCACCATACGATGCACGGAAGGCGAGGATGGTGGTAGGGATGATGGTCAAGCCCGAAGTGTTGAGTACGAGGAACATGATCATCGGGTTGGTTGCCGTGTCCTTCTTTGTGTTCAGCTCCTGCATCTGTTGCATCGCCTTCAGTCCTGTCGGTGTCGCCGCATTGTCGAGTCCGAGCATGTTGGAGGCGATGTTCATGAAGATGCTTCCCATCACTGGATGGTTCTTCGGGATGTCAGGGAAGAGTTTAGTGAACACAGGGCTGAGCGCACGAGCCAACACATTGACCACGCCAGCCTTCTCGCCAATCTTCATGATGCCGAGCCAAAGAGCCAACACGCCCGTCAGTCCGAGCGAAATCTCAAAGGCGTTTTTCGAGGAATCGAAGGTGGAATCCACTATCTTCTGAAAGACAGTCGTGTCTCCCATTGCCAATCCGATGAGTGCGAAGATAAACGCAATCACGAAAAACGCTATCCATATATAATTTAGTACCATTCTGTATTCTTTTAAACGGCTGCAAAATTACAACAAAAATCTTGTATGAGGTTCGTTTTATCAAGAAAATCCCTCATTGAGGGAAGAATTTATAGAAAAACGTCCCTCAATGAGGGAGGAATTTGATGATTTTTATCCCTCAATGAGGGATTCTATGAAAGATTTTTGCGGATTTCCGCAAAAATCTTTCGTGAAATGGCTAATTACGACTTGATGTGTTGTTATCAATCGTTGTAAGTATAAAAAGTGCTAACAGATTTTGTCAATTCAAGAATTTGCAGTACTTTTGCGATTGGTTTTGAAAGATAGGGGCGTAGCCCAGCTGGTTTAGAGCGCCGCAGTCACATTGCGGAGGTCATCGGTTCGAGCCCGATCGTCCCTACTCATATATACAAGACACTGGGTAATCCGCTTTGTTGGCTTCAAGTTGACAAAGCGGATTTTTTAGATTAGTCTTTTAGACAACCAATAGGTATGACATACACCCCATCTTTTCGTTGGTATGCGTACTTGCCTATGCCAATAATGACAGCCATAAATGAGTTAGATGTTTTCTTACTATAAGTGCTTGAATTTGAGAGTAAAACGTTTTTTGAAGTCCAAAGCCTTGGTAATTTTCGGTGATTTGTGGCGATTTTATTCGGTGATTTGTGGACGATTTGTTCGGTGATTTGTAGAATTTCAGAGCTTTTCTTCTTATTCTTTCTCTGTTTACAAGGAAAATGCTTATTTTTGTCTTCTGAAAAAGAAAAGCTAATGAAAGTAGATACAGAACTATTCAAGAAGGAGGTGTATGAAATCGTAAGGACGATTCCAAACGGCAAAGTGCTGACTTATGGGGAGATTGCTCTCTTGGCTGGCTGTCCCAACCATTCACGATTGGTGGGGCGAGTGATGAAGGGGGCATCGTCAGCTTTGGGATTACCATGCCATCGAGTGGTGAATAGCCAAGGGAGAATGGCGCCAGGATGGGAAGAACAAAGAAAACTTTTGGAAGGTGAAGGAGTAAAGTTTAAAGCTAATGGGTGTGTGGATATGAGTGTTAGCCATTGGAATGTTTACTCTCAGGACAATCTTGCATCTTTTATACTTTTTTAATCGCTTCACTTACTCGCTTTCAGAAGAAGCTATTACCTTTGTCGCTCAATTATACAAAAACAAGGATGAATGATGAAAGACTTGGAGATCAAAGATAGGGTAAAGGAAGTCTATAAGGTGACTTTGGCGGGAAGCGTCATCAATGTGGTGCTGCTCGTGATGAAGTTTGCGGCAGGTATCCTCGGACATTCTGCGGCAATGATAGCCGATGCCTGGCATCATCGTAGCGATGCCTTGTCGAGTATCGGAACGATGGTTGGTATCGGTGGAGCCATCCTCTTGGGAGAGAAATGGGCTGTGCTCGACCCACTTGCCGCCATCATCGTGAGTGCCTTCATCATCAAGGCTGCTTGGGGATTGGTGTTGCAGTCGGTCAAGGAATTGACGGATGCCAGTCTGCCTGATGCCGAGGAGGATGAAATCGTGAAGCTTGCTAATGTGGAGGAAGGAGTTTGCGAGGTTCATAATCTACAAACTCGTCGCATCGGCAACAAGATTGCCATCGAAATGCACGTCCGTATGCCAGGTTCTACCTCGCTCTATGATGCTCATCAGCATGCTACGAACATCGAGCTTCGTATCAAAGAAAAGTTCGGGGCAAATACCCACGTGGGTATTCACCTCGAACCGATTAAAGTAAATGGTAAATATCAAGCACCTACCAACCAAGATTGACACTTGCTCCCGCCATAATCCACAAGCCTGGTTGCTTGACGGCAGCTAGGTCGTAGTAGCGATGGCAGGTGAGGTTGTCGGCCTTCACGTAGATGCTATACTTTTTCTCATCCCACATCAACTTGCAATCCACCTTGGTGTAAGGGTGGTAGCCGTTCATGCGCTGTTGCCATCTCACGCTCCAAGAGGCTGAGAGTTTCTTCCATATCTGATGGTCCAAGCCGAAGACAGCCTTGTGCTTGAGATACTCCAGGGCGTAGAGCGAATGGAGGATGGTGGCATCGGTCTTGTGCTCCTGATAGATGTAAGCGTAACCGAGCTTGATGCGAGTGATGAAACTATGTGGAATCAACTCTTGCATGTAGAGGGTTGCATCCACGTTGTAACCCATGTTGTTGAGCTTTCCGATGTTCATCACGTGATATTTCTTGTCGTTCAGCTCGGTTTCCGAAGTCTGAACCCAGTCTATCATGTTCGTGCCGTGGGAATAGAATCCACTCACCGTTGCCGCAAAGCCAGGCTGGCGATATTGTGTGCCTATCTTGAAGGTGGAGTTTTTCTCTGGGTTGAGGCTGATGTCGCCTTGCTGCACCACGTTGCTGATGTAGAGGTCGGTGTAGGTAGGCATGCGGAGAGCCTTGTTCCAAGAGGCGAAGAACTTCCAGTTGTCGGTAGGGCGATAGCTCAAATCCACGCCAGGGTAGAATCGGAAGTCGTTATCGAGACCTGTGTTCTTGTTGGCTAATACACCGGCAGACAAGGTAAATCCACCGAAGATGAAGTTATGCTCCAACATGATGTTGGTGTTGGTGCGCTCGCCTTTTCGGGTGTATTGACGGTCGGAACCATGGATGTTCTTGTAGTTATTCTCCGCCATTTCCTCGCCAAGTGCTGTGGAGTAGATGCGCTCCTTGCTGATGTCGAAGCCTACGGCGGTCTTGCCCAAGAACCAAGAGAGGTTGGCGTTCAATCCACCGCCCCAGATACTGAGGTCGTGGTAGTTTTCACCGTTCTTTGCGCCCTCTTCACCACGTTTCAACTGATAGTGGTCCTTAAACTTATTATAATATAAGGTAGGAGAAACTTCCCAAATCTTCTCTGCCTCGCTTCTCGCCTGGTTGTGCAGGCTCAGTTTGAGCGAAGCCAGTCCGTGGTCGGTCTTCTCATATTGATTGTTGTAGTTGGCGCTGTAGAACGTGTTAGCACCATAACTCTGTGTGGAGATTCCCACTTGCGCCCCGATGTCGAAACGACGGTCGTAGCTCAGCGAGACGTTCGCATAACCTTGTCCTTTCTCAAAGTCGCTGTTCTCCGTACCTCCATCCGAACGCTTGTAGCCACCGCTAGCAGAGTAGGCGTGTGTCCACTTGCCTGTCTCGAAAGCTGTCTGCACTCTGCCTTGTGCTCCGAAACTACCGAAGCTTCCACCTTCCACGTTGGCTGCAAAGCCATCGTTCTTCGCTTTCTTGGTCACGATGTTGATGGCACCATTGAAGGCTGATGTTCCGAAAACACGAGAAGCTGCCCCTTCGAGCACTTCGATGTGGTCGATGTCGGCGAGCGTAACAGGAAAATCAGAAGCATTGTGACCAGTCTGAGGATTGGAAATGTTGACGCCATTCAAGAGAATGGTAATCTGGTCGAAGGTTCCACCATTGATGGAAATATCCGTCTGAACACCAAAGCCACCACGCTGACGGACATCCACGCCGGTAGCTAATTTGAGAACATCATTGATAGTCTGCGCAGCCGCACGATGAATATCGTCGCGGGTAATGACAGACACAATCTTAGGTGACTGCTCTACAGTCATCGGAGCACGAGAGGCGGTAACGCTCACCGCATCCAGCTCGTAAGCCTTTCCGCCCTTCATCAGGGTAGAGTCCACTTTCACTCCCTCGGTGCTTACTCCCTCTGCCTTGGCATGGCTCAGTGTGGCGACGCTCAATGCGCCCACGAGCACTTCCTTGCCCAGCACAGAGAAGAGCGAATACCCCTTGTTGGAGAATCGGCTGAACTTCAAGCTGTTGTGCTTGTTGAAAATTGTTTTGTACATTAATT
>CAVKNU010000144.1:0-6711 GCA_963657465.1 Lachnospiraceae bacterium | reverse complement strand
CTAAGAACGGCCGTGAATCAGCTTCACAAAGATTAGGCGTTAAAATCTGGGGTGGTCAGAGCATTATCGCAGGTAACATCATTGTTCGCCAGCGTGGTAACAAGCACTTCCCAGGTGAGAATGTAGCTCAGGGTAAGGATGATACATTGTATGCTTTGACAGACGGTATCGTTTACTTCCACAAGGGTCGCAAGGATAAGAGCACTGTTTCAGTTCTCTCTCCAGAGGTTTACGCAGAGAAGACCAAGAAAGCTGACGCTTAATTTTTAAAGTTTTAGAAAAAACTATTCCAAACAAACATAGAAGCCTACTCTTTGGGAAGAGTAGGCTTCGCTCGTTTTTTCTTAAGAAAACAAAAATCATAAGTTGAGAGTGGAAAACATATTCTTTTTATAAAAACAGTATTCTAAAAAGAAAAAAAGAAAAAAATATTGAAGATTTTCTTCGCTATAAGAAATATTTTTTGTACTTTTGCCTTCAAATAAGTAAAATATTAAATTTTAGAATCTTATGCTTACACTTAAACTTATCAGTGAAGAGACTGAACGTGTAGTTAAAGGTCTTGAGAAAAAGCATTTTCCTAATGCTCGCGAGGCCGTAGAAAAGGTATTGGAATATGACAAGATTCGTCGAGAAGCTCAGCAAAAACTGGACAATAACAAGCAACAAGCCAACCAGTTTGCTAAGCAAATCGGTGCTTTGATGAAAGAAGGCAAAAAAGAGGAAGCTGAAGCTGCCAAAGCTCAAGTTGCCGCACTTAAGGCAGATGGCAAGGCTTTGGAAGAAATCATGGAGAAAGCTCAGCAAGATATGACCAATGAGTTGCTTGAAATTCCTAACATTCCATGCGATGAGGTGCCAGAAGGCAAGGATGCTGCCGACAACGTTGTTGTGAAAGAAGGTGGTGTAAAGCCAAGTTTGGGTCCAGATGCACTCTGCCATTGGGATCTCTTGAAGAAATACAATCTTGTCGATTTCGATCTAGGTGTAAAGATTACAGGTGCAGGTTTCCCTGTTTATATTGGTAAGATGGCTCGTTTCCAACGTGCTTTGGAGGCTTTCTTCCTTGATGAGGCTCGCAAGAGCGGTTACTTAGAGATTCAACCTCCTTATGTCGTAAACGAGGCTTCAGGCCTTGGCACTGGTCAGTTGCCAGATAAGGAGGGTCAAATGTATCATGCCAATCTTGATAACCTCTTCCTCATCCCTACTGCCGAAGTTCCTGTTACCAACATCTTCCGTGATGTTATCCTCGATGAGAAAGATCTTCCTATTAAGCGTTGTGCTTATTCTGCATGTTTCCGTCGCGAAGCTGGTAGTTATGGTAAGGATGTACGTGGCTTGAACCGTTTGCATCAGTTTGACAAGGTTGAAATTGTTCGCATTGACAAACCTGAGCATTCTTATGAGTCATTGAAGGAGATGTTGACCCATGTGGAAGGTTTGCTCCAAAAGCTTGAGTTGCCATATCATATTCTTCGTCTCTGCGGTGGTGACATGAGTTTCACCTCTTCTATTTGCTACGACTTCGAGACTTGGAGTGCAGCTCAGCAGCGTTGGCTGGAGGTTTCTTCCGTTTCCAACTTCGAGAGTTATCAGGCTAACCGCTTGCACTGTCGTTTCCGTCATACAGGAGATAAGAAAATCGAACTTTGCCATACATTGAATGGTTCTGCATTAGCACTGCCACGTATCGTAGCATCCATATTGGAGAACAACCAGACTCCTGAAGGTATTCGTGTACCTAAGGTATTGGTACCTTATTGTGGCTTCGAAATGCTCGACGATAAGAATTTCGATTAAAATATAGACCGTGTCTCTTTTTAAAGACATGAAGTCAACTATATAAAAGGGCAAGCCAAATATAGAGATATTCCTATAGTAATTGGCTTGCCCTTTCACTTTTCAGCCAAAAATAACTTAAAAACCGCAAATAACCATGAACAAGATTATCAGAAAGATACAATACTCAGAGAAGGTATATCGCTTCGATGTAGAAGCTCCACTAATTGCCAAGAGCCGTAAGGCAGGCAACTTTGTTATCATTCGCGTGGATAAAAATAGTGAGCGTATGCCACTTACCATTGCAGATGCAGACATTAAAAAAGGAATCATCACATTGGTAGTACAGAAAGTTGGATTGTCTTCGACCAAACTATGTGCTCTCAATGAGGGAGATGAAATTACAGATATTGTAGGTCCATTAGGCAATCCCACGCATATAGAAAATTTTGGAACAGTGATTTGTGCTGGTGGAGGTGTTGGTGTAGCACCTATGTTGCCTATAATCAAAGCTCTTAAGGCTGCAGGTAACCGTGTTCTTTCAGTTATTGCTGGTCGCAATAAGGAACTCGTTATTATGGAAGATGAAGTGAGAGCTTCGAGTGATGAGGTAATCATCATGACTGACGATGGTAGTTATGGTGAAAAGGGCGTTGTAACTGTAGGCATAGAAAAACTTATCAATCAGGAACATATTGACAAGGTGTTTGCCATCGGTCCTCCTATCATGATGAAATTCTGCTGCTTGCTCACACAGAAATACAACTTACCTACAGATGTTTCACTTAATACCATCATGGTGGACGGAACAGGCATGTGTGGTGCTTGTCGACTCACTATCGGTGGCAAGACGAAATTTGTATGTATCGATGGTCCGGAATTTGATGGCGCCCTAGTGGATTGGGATGAAATGTTCAAGCGTATGGGGACATTCCGTGAAGCCGAGCGCGAAGAGATGGAACATTATGAAGAGCACTTGGCTTCGGTGGAAAATACATCTGTGATAGAGAAGACTGATGTCTCAATGGATGTGATTCCTACCAATGCATCAATAGAAGAGCTAATTGATCGTAACGCTGAGTGGCGCAAGGAATTACGTGCATCAATGAAGCCAAAAGACAGAGGGCTTATTGAACGTGTGAAGATGCCGGAGTTAGATCCCGTGTATCGTGCTACGACACGTACGGAGGAAGTAAATATCGGACTCTCTAAAGAAATGGCAATGACTGAGGCAAAACGATGCCTTGACTGTGCCAAGCCAACTTGTATGGAGGGCTGCCCTGTAAGCATCAATATTCCTTCGTTTGTGAAAAATATAGAACGAGGTCAGTTCCTTGCCGCAGCTAAAGTGTTAAAGAGCACTTCTGCCCTACCCGCTGTTTGTGGTCGAGTTTGTCCACAAGAAAAACAGTGTGAAAGCCAGTGTATCCAGCTCAAGATGAACAAACCTGCTGTAGCAATTGGGTATTTGGAGCGTTTTGCCGCTGATTACGAACGCCAGAGTGGCAATATCTCATTGCCAGAAATCGCACCAGCTAATGGTATTAAGGTGGCTGTGGTAGGTTCAGGACCATCAGGACTAAGTTTTGCAGGTGACATGGCCAAGAAAGGTTTCGACGTAACAGTATTTGAAGCACTTCACGAGATTGGTGGCGTATTAAAATATGGTATTCCGGAATTCCGTTTGCCTAATCGCATTGTAGATGTAGAAATCGAGAATTTGCGTAAAATGGGAGTTCGTTTTGTAACAGATTGTATTGTGGGAAAAACAATCAGCGTAAGCGACCTCAATGCGCAAGGATTCAAGGGAATTTTCGTGGGTTCAGGAGCAGGTCTTCCAAACTTTATGAACATCCCTGGCGAGAATGCGCTTAATATTATGTCATCTAATGAATATCTGACTCGCGTAAACCTAATGGATGCTGCCAACCCTCACACAGACACCCCTATTAATTTAGGAAAGAAAGTGGTTGTTGTTGGCGGTGGAAATACGGCAATGGACAGTTGCCGTACAGCCAAGCGCCTTGGAGCGGATGTAACATTGGTATATCGTCGCTCAGAAACAGAAATGCCTGCTCGTCTTGAGGAAGTGAAGCATGCCAAGGAGGAAGGTATCCATTTCATGACACTGCACAATCCCCATAGATATGAAGCTGATGAAAAAGGTGCGGTAAAGGCTGTCGTGCTCGATGTCATGAAATTGGGAGAGCCTGACGCTAGTGGCCGTCGTCGCCCTGAAGCAACAGGTGAAACCATCACATTGGAATGTGATCAGGTAATAGTGGCAGTAGGTGTTAGCCCGAATCCACTCGTCCCTCAAAGCATAGAGGGTTTGGAATTGGGAAGAAAGAACACTATCGTAGTGAATGAACAAATGCAAAGTTCACAATCAGAAATATACGCAGGAGGTGACATCGTGCGTGGTGGCGCTACAGTCATCTTGGCTATGGGAGATGGCAGAAAAGCTGCTCAAAACATGAGTAAACAATTGGTAAAATAAAATATATCATACAATAATAAAGGATTTAATTATGGCTAAATATTTTGCAGAATCAGAATTGATTATCAATGAGGATGGAAGTTGCTTCCACCTTCATCTCAAGCCAGAGCAATTGGCCGACAAGATAATTCTCGTAGGTGATCCTGGACGCGTGTCTCTCGTAGCATCTCACTTCGAAGAAAAGGAGTGTGAAGTGGAGAGCCGTGAATTCCATTCCATCACAGGTACATATAAAGGAAAGCGTATTACTGTGCAAAGTACAGGTATTGGCTGCGATAACATAGATATCGTGGTCAATGAACTGGATGCTCTCGCTAATATCGACTTTAAGACCCGTACAGAGAAACCAGAGCATCGCCAGCTCACTCTTGTACGTATAGGAACTTGTGGTGGTCTGCAGTTGAATACTCCTGCGGGAACCTATGTGGCATCGCAAAAGAGTATCGGTTTTGATGGTTTACTCAACTTTTATGCTCATCGCAATGAGGTTTGTGACTTGGAGTTTGAGCAGGAGTTCAAACGTCAAGTGAAATGGGTGGAGCAAATCGGAAATCCTTATTGCGTGAACAATGATCCAGAATTGCTCGACCGTATAGCTAGTGATGACATGGTGCGTGGCGTAACAATTGCCTGTGGTGGATTCTATGGTCCACAAGGTCGTGAACTCCGCATTCCTCTCGCAGATCCTGAGTTGAACCAAAAGATAGAAGCATTTGAGTACAAAGGCTTGCGTGTCAATAATTTCGAGATGGAAAGCTCGGCATTGGCAGGTCTATCCTTGCTCTTAGGGCATAAGGCAATGACCTGCTGTATGGTTATCGCCAATCGTCGTGCCAAGAGTGCCAACACAGGGTATAAGAATAGTATCGACGGACTGATTAAGACGGTTCTTGACAGAATCTAATTTTATTAAAAAGTAAAACGGTAAAAAAGTAAAAAGAACAAGATAGATGACAAACTCGGAAGAATGTATTTGCGCCTTGGCTACTCCTGCAGGAGGTGCCATCGGCATCATCCGCCTCAGCGGAAAACATGCAATAGGACTCACAGACAAGGTTTTTGTTTCCGCTAGTGGGAAACCGTTGGTAGAGGCAAAGCCTAACACCTTGCACTATGGCGAGATTAAAGACAAGGAAGGTAACACGATAGATGACGTCTTAGTAAGCGTCTTCAAGACTCCTCATAGTTATACAGGCGAAGACAGCACTGAGATTTCGTGCCATGGCAGCAGATACATTCTCCAGCAAGTATTGCAACGTTTAACAGAAGTAGGATGTCGGCAAGCAGAACCTGGCGAATATACTCGTCGTGCTTATTTGAATGGTAAAATGGATCTATCACAAGCAGAGGCTGTGGCAGACCTTATTGCTTCAACAAACAAAGCAACCCATCAAATGGCTTTGAGTCAATTGAAAGGACATTTTAGTAGTGAGCTAGCTCATCTTCGTGAACAACTTTTAAAGATGAATTCTCTCCTGGAATTGGAGTTGGATTTCAGTGACCATGAGGAATTGGAGTTTGCTGATCGAAGTGAACTTCGCGCATTGGCAGAGCAGATAGAAAGTAAGATAACGACCCTTGCTCACTCCTTTGAAACAGGAAATGCCATCAAACAAGGAATTCCTGTTGCCATTATTGGTAAAACAAATGTAGGTAAAAGCACATTACTCAATCGTTTGTTACACGAAGAGAAAGCCATCGTGAGCGACGTGCATGGAACAACTCGTGACGTCATCGAAGACACTACAGAGATTGACGGCATCACTTTCCGTTTCATCGATACTGCAGGTATCCGTAAGACGGATGATGTTGTAGAGAACATAGGCATTGAGCGCACCTATAAGAAATTAGAAGAGGCAAAGATTGTCATCTGGATGATAGACAATGCAGAAGATGCCAATGACGAAAATATTAAGAAATTACATAATGACAAGGATAAGAAGCTGATAGTGGTACGTAACAAGATGGACAGCCTTCATAATCCGAAATTTAGAGAATTAGCAATGGCAGCCCTACAGTTATGTCAAGAAGCTCGCCTTCCTCTTCTAATACCAATGTGTGCCAAGGATGGCATCAACATCGACTACTTGGAAAAAAAACTAGTTCAAGCAGCCGACATCCCAGAGATTACTGAGAACGACGTAATTGTCACTAGTGCTCGCCATTATGAGGCTTTGATAAGAGCTAATGAATCGTTACTACGTGTCTTAGAGTCGATTGATGCAGGCATGAGTGGTGACATCATCGCCGAAGACCTTAGAATAGTATTAGAAGACCTTGGAGAAATCACTGGTGGACAAATTAGTAGCCAAGAGACGCTCAACAATATCTTCAAGCATTTCTGCATCGGGAAATAACAGCTCTAAAGCAACTATAACCAACTATTATCACCCAATAAGAAGCCTCTGATTTTCAGGGGCTTTTCTTTT
>CAVKNU010000143.1:0-6732 GCA_963657465.1 Lachnospiraceae bacterium | reverse complement strand
GAAGATTCACTTCACCGACAAGTACTTCCGCTCAGACATCGGACAAGACCTTTAAATTTAATGTTAAATTAGAATAGTTTTAACATTGATATAGATGTTAAGAAAGAAAAGATTTCAAAATAAAGTAGCTGTAAGCCGCTTTTCATTACCAGTAACTGCAACCCTTGCCGCCTTGGCTTGGGTTGCTGTGGGTTTATCGGTATCCAACATATGGATACAATTTGCCTTCACTATCATCTCAACCCTCTTGATGGTTGAGCTTAACAATCACAATGCATTGATGCGTACTTACAGCCGCATGGTGTCTTGCAGCTTTTTGGTGTTGGTAACCATGGCTACATTGCCAAATCCATCGTTCAAGGCCAACATCGTGACGATGTGTTTCATAGCCTTCTACCTCATCATTTGGAATTGCTATCAAGACAAACAGTCGGCAGGCTGGACATTCTATGCATTCTTTTGCATAGGTTTGGCATCCACTGTATTCATACAAATCATTTACTTCATGCCAATATTCTGGCTTCTGATGATTAGCTTCACCAATTCTTTCAGCGTCCGCAATTTCTTTGCTTCACTCATAGGTATCATCGCTCCTTATTGGTTCACCGTAGGCTATTATGCTTACAACAATGACCTACAGGGATTCATCAACCACTTTGTAAGTTTCATTGTCTATCACGAGCTTTTTGATTACTCCCAGATTACCGACCACCAAGTGGTCAATCTTGCCTTCATCTTACTTTTGGGTATCATCGGAAGCATTCATTTTCTCCGCACCAGTTATGCCGATAAGATACGCACCCGTATGATATACGAGTCTTTCATCATGATGAACTTCATAACTTTGGCATTTCTCATTTTACAGCCCCAGCATGACTTGGAATTAGGTGGTATTATGATAGTAAACACAGCACCACTCATTGCCCACTTCATCACATTCACCAAAGGGAAAGTGGCAAATATCACATTTATCACAATATTAGTACTCACTGTACTCATCCTCTTATACAATGTTTTCTCACCAGAATTCATTCTTCTGCAAGCTATGTAAGTGGGGGCATAAAGGACATATTCATATCAAAAGACATTAAAAATTCATGAGTTGGATCATAGATTTTCTGATAACTTGGGGCTATTGGGGAATGCTTGTCGCAGCCTTTCTTGCAGGTTCGTTCTTCCCATTCAGCAGTGAGGCAGTAATGGCAGGATTACAAGCTGCAGGTTTAGAACCTACACCTCTTATTATATATGGGAGCATAGGAAATGTACTTGGCTCCATGTTCAACTATGGGGTCGGGCGACTTGGCAAGATGGAATGGATTGAGAAATATCTGCACGTGAAGAAAGAGAGCCTCGACAAGGCTGAGCGATTCATGGCAGGCAGGGGTGCGTGGATGGGATTCTTCGCCTTTCTCCCTCTACTTGGAAGTGCCATTACCATCGTACTCGGCTTAACGAGAGCCAATGTTCCCATCTCAATCTTCAGCATCACCATCGGAAAAGTGCTGAGATACGTATTGTTAGTTTACGGACTAAGTTTCATATTTTAAGGGAAGAAGGAAAAAACAACATTCGGCGGTCGAAAGGAAAGCCTAGTTAAGTTATTCAATTGTCCATTTTATTGATTTATGAAAAAAGCTATATTAAAAACTTTATTGGTAATATTCATTGCGGGATTCATCATTATGATTGGAGGATTTGTACTTCTCCTCAACTTTGGAACTTGCAAAAAAGAGTATAAGAAGCCAACAGTAACCGTTACCATCGAACCATACCGTTATTTTGTCAACCAAATTGCGGGTGACAAGGTCGATGTCAATGTAATGGTTCCTGCAGGTAGCAATCCTGAAACTTACGAACCTACGGCACAGCAGATGGTAAAGCTAGCAGAAAGTGCACTTTATTTCAAAGTAGGGAAAATAGGATTTGAGGAAACATGGATGAAAAAACTAACCGACAATGCTCCATCCATGAGCGTCATAGACACCTCCGTTGGTATCGCTCCTGCAAAAACTACTGGAGGTGTCATCGACCCTCACACCTGGATGAGTACGACAAGTGCCGCTTGTATCACAACCAACATTTGCAAAGCCCTATGCGAATTAATGCCTGAAGACAGTGCTTACTTCGTGCAAAAAAAATATGAGTTTACAAAGATTACAGAAAATGTAAACAGAAATCTCGCTTATTATCTTCCAAAAGCCAAGGAAGCAAGAGAAAAATTGACAAGCAAAAAGGGTACTCACATATCTTTTGTCATTTACCATCCTGCCCTCACCTACTTTGCCAAAGATTACGGTCTTGCCCAATACCCCATCGAGGAAGAAGGAAGAGAACCAAGTATCGCCCAACTCCAAACCCTTATCGACAAGGTCAAACGAGAACAAATTAAGACGGTATTTATCCAAAAGGAATTTGCCAACCGTAACACGCAGACTTTCATAGAAGCCACCCACTCACAGCCTATCGAAATCAATCCACTTGCCTATAATTGGGAACGAGAGATGATTTCCATCGCTAAGAAATTGGCGAAAAGCTATGGTTACAACGGAGAATATGGACAAGATACATCGAAGTTTGAACCTCGAAACAAAAAACAAATCCCCCTATAATGGGATTCAATCTCCTCAAAAATAGACAAAAGAATATGACTCCTATCATAAAAATAGAAAACCTCGCTGCAGGTTATGACGAGAAACAAGTGCTCCACGATGTCAATCTCACCATCTATAGTGATGACTATCTTGGCATCATCGGTCCAAACGGTGGTGGCAAGACCACCCTCATGCGCATCATTTTGGGATTGAAGAAAGCCACCAGTGGCACGGTCAGGTATTTCAAAGATGGCAAGGAAGTAAAAGGAATCACCATGGGGTATCTCCCTCAATACAATGCACTTGACAAACAATTTCCCATCTCTGTATATGAAGTAGTATTGGCAGGATTGAGCAAGACAAAAGGGTTGTTTTCTAGATATACATCCCTCCATCACCAACAGGTGCTCGATACCCTAGAGCGAATGCAACTCATCGACCTCAAAGACCGTCCTATCGGCACTTTGAGTGGTGGACAGCTACAACGTGTACTCTTGGCTCGCGCCATCGTATCCAAGCCTGATGTGGTCATTCTCGACGAGCCAAACACTTACATCGACCGTCGTTTTCAGAAGCAGATGTATGAGATGCTGGAGCAAATCAACAAGGAATGCGCCATCATCATCGTAAGCCACGACATTGCCGAAGTGCTCAACAACGTAAAGCATATCGCCTGTGTAAACCATCATTTACATTATCATGCCACAGCCGATATGCCAAGAGAAAAGCTTGAAGAGCATTTTCTGAATGTGTAAAGCCTTATTTATTCAATCTCTTATTCACTTTCACGGCGATGAAAGCTATCATCAAGCCTAGGCAAGCAGCAATACTAAGGGCTATACGGAGATTGGTTGCCTCGGAAAGCCAGCCGATGACAGGAGGACCTACCAAGAAGCCGAAGAAGCTGATGCTAGAAACGATGGTGATAGCGATACTCGCCTTGATGGTGCCAAGCTTGCCAGCGATGCTATAGCAGATAGGCACAGATGAAGAGATACCGAAACCTACCAACAAGAAGCCCAAGGTGGCAGGGATGAGATAAGGAAAAGCTGCAGCCATCCATAATCCGCCCACAATCAGTCCGCCACAGGTCTTCAACACCCTAGATGGTCCATACTTTGTAACAAAGCCATCAGCAAGGAATCTACCCAAGGTCATTGCTCCCATACCTGCCACATAGCCAGCACGGATAAAAGCCTCATCTGGTTTTACCACAGAAGAGAAATACACACTACTCCAGTCATACACCGTTCCCTCGCAGAACATTCCGGCAAAGCCCATCAAGCCCAAGAGAAACAGCACAGGGTCAATGGTTTTGAAGGAGAACTTCGGCACATCCTCTTCCTCAGCCTTAGCCAATTCATCATTCACCAAGAAGCGGAAGCCTATGGCCAGAATCAAAAGACTCGTCACCAAGATTGCCCCGAAATGCACAGTAATGGGGAGAACTGTATTGGCAAAAACTGCACCAATGATGCCACCGGCAAATCCTCCGAGACTCCATAAGCCATGAAACGACGACATGATATTCTTTCCATACATTTTCTCCACCAAGCAAGCCTGGGTATTAGTGGCGATGTTCATCAGGTTTGCCATCATACCAAATCCCACAAGCCCCATAATAAGATGGAAAGTGGAATCGCTACATCCGATGGCGAAAAGCACCAACGCATACAGCACCTCGGCAAGAAGAACCATTTTCTTGCTACCAAACTTACTAACTAAAATTCCAGAGAAAGCCATCATGAGAAGCTGACCAATCGGTATGGCAAAAAGCACCGTACCCAATTGTCCATTACTCAAATGCAGCATGTGCTTGACATCTGGGATACGACTTGCCCAACTGGCAAATATCACACCCGGTACAAAATAATACGCAGCCACTGCGATTCGCTTGCGCACCAAATCAGTTGTAGTCATCATTATCCTTAGTTGAAAACCTTATATTTTTTACCAAAACTGCCTAAATGCAAAGCCTATCAAAAGCTAAATTGACAAAAACGCTGCAAAGTTACAATTTTTATTATAATAAATGCATAGTTTTTAGTAAAAATATGTATTTTTGCAATCGTATTTAACAGGATAGTAACTATGAAGGAAGTTATAACATTGGATATGTTGCAGTCGGCAGGTGTCGGCGCAGTAGCATTGATTGTAGGTATGTTGATGACGCGTCATATTGCATTGCTCAAACGTTTTTGCATACCATCACCCGTATCGGGCGGTATTGTCTTTTCACTTATCACCCTCATCATCTATCTGACCTGCAACATCGAGATAACTTTTGATGGAACGCTGAAGGATGTCTTTATGCTTGCCTTCTTCACCTCCGTTGGATTCCAGTCCAATCTGAAAGTACTTCGACAAGGAGGCAAGACCTTGGTGATGATGCTTATACTATTAGTCATTATCATCGTGGCACAAGACCTCATGCCACTGCTTATCACTCGCACGATGGGCATCAACCCACTCATCGGCATGGCTGCAGGTAGTATCTCCATGGCTGGTGGTCACGGTACAGCAGGCGGATTCAGCAATGTGTTAGAAGAGTTGGGATTGGAAGGAGCAGGTACCATTTCCTTGGCTACAGCTACTTTTGGACTGATAGCAGGTTCGGTAATTGGTGGTCCGATAGCAGAGCGACTTATCCACAAGCATCTCACTTCCGAGCAGATGGAACCTAAGGACTACGAGCTAGACCCTGCCTTGGTGGGTATCGAGAGCGAAGAGTCAACCCCACATGGACACGAAAAACATGTCAGTACCCACGAGCTCGAATTCCAACAGTATGCCTCAGCCACCTATACCCTACTGATCGTGATGGCATTGGGCACTGTGGCCAGCAAACTTCTTCAGTTCACGGGCATCACCTTCCCAACCTATTTCGGCGCGCTCATCACTGCCGCCATAGTGCGCAATGTCATAGAGCAAACCCGCTATGCCAAGAAACTACAGATAGACAAAATCGTGAGTACAGGCAACATCTGCCTCTCCATCTTCCTGGGCATGGCCATGATATCCCTGAAGCTTTGGGAATTACAATCATTGGCGATGCCGCTCATCACCATCTTGGTATGCCAGGTACTGATGATGGCTTTGCTCACCTATTTTATTGCCTTCCGCATCCTTGGCAAAGATTATGATGCCGCTGTGCTAGTGGCTGGCATTTGCGGCTTCGGACTAGGAGCCACCCCAAATGCCATGGCCAACATGAGTGCCGTGTGCTACAAGTATCACTACTCAGTAAAACCATTCCTCATCGTACCTATCATAGGAGCGATGTTCGTGGACCTCATCAATACAGGTATTATCACTCTATTTTTAAACTACATCAACTAAAATGAAAAAGCAATCTATCATTGCATTGGTTCTCGCCCTCACTTTGGGCATGCCAATGCCAACTTTCGCCCAAAAGGCGATGACCAAGAAGGAAATCGCAGAGAAAGAAAAGCAGTTCAAGGCTTTACAACATCCTTGGAAAGGCAAGAAGGTAGCCTATTTTGGCGACTCCATCACCGACCCTCGTGTCAGGGCATCCAAGGTGAAATACTGGGGATTCCTACAGGATTGGCTCGGTATCACCCCATACGTCTATGCCATCAGTGGTAGACAGTGGAACGATATTCCTCGCCAAGCTGATGCCTTGCAGAAGGAACACGGCGATGACTTCGATGCCATCCTCATCTTCATGGGTACCAATGATTACAACAAGGGTGTACCTATCGGCAACTGGTACAGCGAGACCGTAGATTCTGTAAGAGCCAGCATCGGCAAACCTAGTGAAAAAGTTACTCGCCGCCATCGCCACTTTATCATGGACAACAATACCTTCAAGGGCAGAATCAACATTGCCATGTCTAAGCTGAAGCAGATGTATCCTACGAAGCAGATTGTCTTGATGACTCCTATCCATCGTGCTTACTTCGGTAGCAGCGACAAGAATATCCAGCCAGACGAGATGTATGAGAACGTTCGTGGCATCTACTTTGATGAATACGTGAAGGCTGTGAAGGAAGCAGGCAATGTTTGGGCTGTGCCTGTCATCGACCTCAACTCCCTCTCTGGTCTCTTCCCTCTCTATGACGCTGGTGCCAAGATGTTTAACAAGATGGACGTTGACCGTCTGCACCCTAACGAC
>CAVKNU010000142.1:0-6762 GCA_963657465.1 Lachnospiraceae bacterium | reverse complement strand
TGGATATTGCTCGCCTTCGCTTTTGGCTTGCCCTTATCATAGATGAAAAGGAGCCTATGCCGTTGCCTAATCTCGACTTCAAGATTATGCAGGGCAACTCGCTGTTGGAGAGCTTTATGGGGGTAGATTTGAGCCAAATGCAGAGTGAAGTGAAACGAGGTGATGCAACTAGAATTAAAGGCAGACGTTCTCAAAAGATGATTATGTCGAAGTCCGAATTGTCCTTGGTGTTTGAGGAAAAAGATGCTTTGAAGAATATCCAAGACTTGGTGAAATCATACTTTGACATCACCGATCATGCAGAGCGTGATGAGACACGCAGTCAAATCAATCATTACATCAAGGAGTATATCAAAAAGTGTGGTCCTGCCATTGCAGATGAAGTTGATGAACTGGAGATTCCTAATAATCAGTTCTTCCTTTGGCATACCTATTTTGCTGATGTGTTTGAAAAGGGTGGCTTTGATATTGTGATTGGGAATCCGCCGTATGTAAATGTGGAAGGTATTTCTGTGGAAGATAAGCAAATATACAAGCGCACTTTCTCTTGTTTTGAAAAGCGAGCAGATTTGTTTTCTTTGTTCTTGGAAATGGCATTGACGATGTTGTCTTCTGAAGACGGTATTGTTACTTTTATCATTCCGTCTGTTATACACTCTAATTTATCATACAAGAAGTTGCGTAACCTGTTCTTGGATAACAAATGGTTGTCAGAAGTATGTTACACAGGCGGAAAGGTATTCCATGCCCCAACAGTAGATACAACTATTTTGCGTTTAAATAAGAGCGGTAATAAAAAGATTGTATTGAAGAATGCTGTGGATTTCCAAAATCCACAGGTTGGTTCCGTTCCAAGTGATTACTTCTCTTTGTTTCAAAATCTTATCAGTATTAGTGACCAGAAAACTAACGACTTGATGGGTAAACTATTCAATTATAACTTTCCTAGAGTCGATAAATACTTTTCTGTATTCCAAGGAATAGTTACCGGTAATAATCCTGCATTTATATTTGATTCAGAAGAAGAGGCTTTGTCGCATGGTATTGATAAAGAATTACTTCATATTCTATGTCATGGAAGAGATATAGAGCGGTATGCAGTCAGAAGTAGAGAACGTAGAATTTTGTATGTAGATAGTTCTGTAAATGTATGTAATTATCCTAATACGGAAAAATGGCTTTTGACTTTTAAGGAAGCGTTAGACAAGCGCAATCAAGGAAAAAATGATATTATTGCATGGAACTCTTTGCATCGTCCTCGTGTGAAAAGCGAGTTGGATTTAGCAGAGAAGATAATTGTCCAAAATACTAGAAATGAGTCTTTGAAAACACGAATATGTGCAGTGTTGGATGATGAAGGTGTGTATGGAAGTCAAGGTGTCAACTTTATTATCCCAAATGCTGATTCAAACTCATTGCGCTATTTATTGGCAATTTTGAACTCAAAGTTGGTCAACTATTTGTTTGCAACAAAGTTTTTGAACTTGGCAATAAAAGCAGAGTATCTGAAACAATTGAGAATACCTGAAGCATCAGCTTCTATTCAGTGTAAGATAGAAAAAGTTGTGACGGAGATATTAGGGAAGAAAAAGGCAGACATCACTACCGACACCACCTCCTTGGAGAATGAAATCGACTTTCTCGTTTATCACCTCTACGGTTTGACCTACGATGAAGTCCTCATCGTAGACCCAGAAACTCCAATCACTCGTGAGGAGTATGAGGCATACAAGGGAGAGTAAAATAAAAAGAGAAGGACTCAGAGGATAGTAATGTGAATCTCTGAGTCCTTCTCTTTTATTTTACAGCAATGAGTTTCTCACCGAGAGCATCCGACAACTTAGAAATCATAGACAAGGTTTTAATAGCTTGCTGTACATGGGATGCCCAATGCCTCTACTCTTGTCTTGATGGCATCAAGAGTTTCGCGACTTGCCTTTTCCAATAGCTTGTCGGGTGTTTCTCGATCGATGGTATATACCATCACCTTCTCTGGAGCTATTTCTTTGATGGCCTCTAGCCACGGATTAACATAATAATCACTGGTATTGTCGGTGCCATCTCCCTTCATAAACATGGTTTGGATTATTACGTGCCCCTTGAATAGTTTGAGATTCTCAATGATTTCCTTTACATCGTATGAAGGTTGCTGAGGACGATCCACCTTGCGGATATAGTCCATGTTCACGGTGTCGAGCTTCTGGATATTGTTGTCCACGAGCATTAGTGCCTCTCTAATTTCTTCTTTCTTTGTATTGGTGGCATTGCTCAATACCGAGACGCTAGCTTCGGGATAGAAGTTGTTGCGAAGCGTTATGCAGTCTTCAATAATCGCCTTGAAGTCAGGATGTCCTGTTGGTTCGCCATTTCCAGCAAAACAAATGTCATCAAGTGGTTCACCGTTCTTGTGTCTTTCTTCCAGCACATTTCTCAAGGCTTCTCTTACCTGCTCACGAGTAGGACGCTTGTGCTTAGGTCGGAAGTCGGCGTTGAAACCACATTCGCAATAGAGGCAGTCGAATGAACAAACCTTGCCATCATTTGGCATTAGGTTTACGCCGAGCGATACCCCCAATCGGCGAGATTGTACCGGTCCGAATATTGGGGATGAATATATTATTGTTGGCATAATTTATTTTTCTATATCTATATTCTTACTATTATCTTGTCTTGTTGTCCTTCCTTTTCCCAAACTATATTTAATGCTTATTTGGGCAATAAAGGCATTTACCCTGTTATCCCCAAAGGTTTGGTAGGTAAAGTTAGGAAGATTTATTCTTGTATAAGTCTTCTTGGAAATCAAAGAAGTCGGTATGCTTACCTCCAGAAATATTGGTAGTTTACCTTTCAATAGAGAGCAAGAAGTTCCTACAAATAATTTTTCTTCTTCATTATACTGTTTACCTTGTAATAAAGGCAATTTGTCGTGACGAAGGAAGTAGCTGGCCATGAAACTCAATTTTGTATTTGGAACATTCCAAAGGAACTGTGTATCAAGATACCATGTTCTTCCAAAATGCTTCGTGTCGTCTTTCAAATAGCGATGATACCACTGATAACTAGCCACTACCGACAATTCTAAATTCTTACCTAGATGATAATCTCCTTCTACCCCCAAATAGTTATGCTTATAATTACAGTTGGTTTGAGTTTGATAAGTTTTATCTTCTTCTTGCAAATAGTAGTCAATGATTTCATCCTTACTTTGCTTGTACATATAGTTTATCTTAATGATATTGACAAAATTTATAGAAAGCTCAGAATAGTGCATGATTCTAGGCTTTAATTCTGCATTACCTCTATGCCAAAGCACATCATTTACTTGCCACTTTACAGTGGATAATTGGTCTAGATTAGGATATTCTACATCACAAAAGTAGTTATATAAGAAATACATCCACTTGACAGGTTTCCAATAAGCTTTAAACAAAGGCATCCAAGAAGTATGTTTCTCAGAAGTTGTCGTCAGCATATTTTCATCCTTGACCATTAGCAAATGAGAACCAAGCAAAGCATTGAATTTTCGAGATGGCTGATAAAATATAGCACCCATTAATTTACTTCGAGTCTCCTTGCTTCTATATAGCTCAACATTTTCATCTCTGTCAGAATTGGTATAGTCTTTCCATATGTATGTATAGTCAGCCAACAAAGACAATTTGCTGTTAACTGTATAGTTAGCGGAAAAGTAATAACGCCAGTAGTCCTTCTCTCCCTTATAAGGATTCATGACAAAATTGTTATTGTTGCGATATATTCTATCTTCTTGAATGTCATATCTGTTATACATAAGTTCTGCCATCAGATTCAAATTCTTTATACATTTTCCTTTGTAGAACAATCCTACAGTATAATCGTCGGTATTGAAATCATCAATGCTATTTAATTCATAGGCATCCTCTTTATCAAAGACAGAAAACAAGTCATTTTGCTTAGCCCCCTTTTTTTCTATCCATATTTGTGCAGATAGCGTTTGGTTGCTTGGCAAGCTAAAATCTGTACCGAAACTAAAACTACCCATGTTGTTTCTCATGCTCATGTTTGGCTTCCTATAATCAACAGCCTCTGATTTAATTACAACATCAGACATATTGCTATATTCATAACCAGAAACATCATACATCTGTCGGTGCGTAAAGTTTAAGCTACCATATAAATTAACCTTCGGGTAAGTATAGGTAAAGTTTGCACCAATAGTTTCCCTATTAGAATGTTTGTTCTTGAAAGAATACAAATTACGAGAAAAGGTATTAACGTCCCACCCTGTATAGTCATTGGCTAATTCCATATTAAGCACAACAGGATAGTCTGAGTATTTACCTGCAGGATAGCGCATGATTTCCACTTTTTTTATGCGTTTGGGATTTAGGCTGATGGCATATTCTCTTTTCACCTCTTTACCATTGACAATGATTGGTACATTTTTATCTTTGCCAATATTCACTTCATCTGTTCCCCAATCAGTAGTGATGCCAGAAATCTTTGACAATAATTGTATGGCACTACTAGTCCCTTTGCGAAGAGAGTCCGTAATATATACAGTTTCCTTAGATGCATTTCTGTTTATCATATCTGCAACAACTACAGCCTCTTTTAAGTTTACCACTTTGGGTTGCAACATGACTATTCCAATGTTACCCTGAGGCACATTGGAAGAATCGGATAAAGACACGACTTTTCCTCCCACTTGTGAGAAACAAGTGAAAGGAAGCAAGAACAAATATAACGTTAACCCAAAAATCTTCATATTATTCTCTGCAAACTCGTAATTGTCTTTCTTTTAGATGATGACGGCTGTTCCACTGCAAGTTACCATTAGCATGGAACCGCTGTTGCCAACTGTCTCATAATCAAGGTCGATGCCTACGATGGCGTTGCATCCCAAGGATGCGGCGCGGTCGCTCATCTCTCTGAGGGCAGTGTCCTTTGCCTCACGAAGCACGCTCTCGTAAGAACCGCTTCTTCCACCAAACACATCACGGATGTTGGCGAAGAAATCCTTTACGAAGTTGGCACCAATGATGGTCTCGCCAGTTACTATGCCACGATATTCACGGATAGGGTGGCCTTCTATGGTTGGAGTTGTACTTAAAATCATAATCTTTTCCTTTCTTTTTGTTTGATAGTTCTATTAATTAAACGTATGAAAACGGTCTTTTGTTGCAAAGAATGATGCAAAAATAGTAAAAAAGATTGTTTTTCGTTTACATTTAGCGGAAAATTACGAAAAGATTTAGTAACTTTGTATTTGAAAAGGAAGCTTTTAAATACTTTCTGACAAAACATAGAGATTATATAAAATAAATAAGAGAATGAATAAGAGAATGATGCTTTCGGCAGCACTCTGTATGTTGCTGTTTTCGGCAAATGCTCAGAAAAGAGCATTTACCATTGCTGATTTGTATAAGGTGAAGGGCGTGTCTTCAGTGAGCCTTTCTCCTGATGGAAAATATCTTTGTTATACGTCGGGTACTTCTGACTTGAAAAATCAAAAATCGACTTCTGATATTTATATCATGAATGCCGATGGTTCTCATGTCAAAGCTTTGACCGAAGATGGAAAGAGTGCTTCGGCAGTATGGAGCAAGGATGGAAAAAGTATCTATTACACAAATTATTCCAAAGGGACGGCACAAATTTTCCGTATGGATTTAACGACTTGCCAAAGTGAGCAAATTACCGACTATGGATTGGGAATAGACAATCCTGTTATCTCTCCAGATGAACGTTACATTGCTTTCTCTGCTGAGGTGTATCCCGAACTGGGTGCCGATGCCAAGGCAAACTTGGAGTGGAGAGAGAAGAAGGAGAGAGGACCGGTACAGGCACATTTGGCTGATAAGTTGCTCTATCGCCATTGGACTAGTTATAATGATGGGCGCCAACAGCATCTTATCCTTTTTGATACTCAGAAGAAAACTTATACAGACTTGACTCCAGGTGAATACACTTTGATATTCAGTGTAGGTGGGGGAGATCTCTATAATTTCTCACCAGACAGTAAGGAAATTTGTTTTGTTTCCAATCACGATGAACATCAGGAGGCTAGTACCAATGCCGACCTTTGGACTGTATCTGTAAATGGAGGAGAGCCTGTCTGCCTGACAAAGGAAAACAAGGCGTGGGATGGAAGTCCTACTTATTCACCTGATGGCAAATATATTGCTTACCGTCTGCAACAAGTGCCTGGTTATGAGTCCGATCGCTTCCGCCTAGCTATTTACGATCGTGTAACGAAGAAATCTACCATCCTGACAGAGAAGTTTGATAATTGGGTGGATAATTACAAGTGGGCACCTAATTCTAAGAGTATTTATTTCTTGGGTGAAGTACAGGGTGTCCAACCACTTTATAAACTTGACATTGCCAAGCAAACCATTAACCCTGTCATCGCTGGCAAGGCTATTACAGAATTTGATTTTGACCAAAAGGGAATGGTATATTACACCTACAGCACAACAGGTAAACCATCTGCTCTTTATCGTCAGCAGATGAAGAAATGGAACGGTACTCCTGTGGCTAGTGGCAAAGAGCAACAAATAACATTCTTGAACCAAAAGTTAGAGGATGAGGTGGACATTCGTCCATCGGAGAGTATCTGGGTAGATGGAGCTGGTGGCGACAAGGTACAAGTATTTATCGTGAAGCCTCACAACTTTGACCCAAGTAAGAAATATCCGTTGATTATCAATGTGCATGGTGGTCCACAGATGCAATGGATGAACTCTTTCCGTGGCGACTGGCAGGTATATCCTGGCGCTG
>CAVKNU010000141.1:0-6984 GCA_963657465.1 Lachnospiraceae bacterium | reverse complement strand
GTTAATGCTTTCATTGTTTTTTATACTTTGAAAAATTAAAACTTAGTCTCTTTTTGGGAGAAGTTAAAGACAATAATATTATTGCTTATGTTCTTCTTTTTCTTTTCTTTCTGCTTCTCTCTTTTCAGCTCTCTCCTTGTCGTACTTGTCGTAAGCATTGACGATACGAGTTACGAGCTTGTGGCGAACGATGTCCTTCTGCCCGAGGTTGACCACCCCGATGCCTTCCACACCATCCAATATCTTGAGCGCCTCCTTCAGTCCGCTACGCTGTTCGCGAGGAAGGTCTATCTGGGTCAAGTCGCCTGTGATGACCATCTTGGTGTTCATACCCATTCGGGTGAGGAACATGCGAATCTGTTGAGAGGTAGTGTTTTGTGCCTCGTCGAGGATGACGACGGCATCGCTGAGGGTTCGTCCACGCATGAATGCAAGTGGAGCTATTTGGATAATGTGCTTTTCCATCATGTCTTGCAACTTGACTGCAGGAATCATGTCTTCCAGTGCGTCATAAAGTGGTTGCAAGTAAGGGTCTATTTTATCTTTCATGTCACCCGGTAGGAATCCGAGCTTTTCGCCTGCTTCTACGGCAGGGCGGGAGAGGATGATTTTCTTGGCCGTCTTTTCCTTGAGCGCTTTCACGGCAAGGGCAATGCTGAGGTAGGTTTTACCTGTACCGGCAGGACCTACGGCAAACACCATGTCGTTCTTTTCGTAGGCGTCAATCAGTTTCTGTTGATTCTCGCTTCGGCTCTTGATAGGCCGTCCGCTGATGCTATATACCAGCACGTCTTTCACACTGTCGGCCTTGGTCTGCTTGCCTTTCACAATATCAAGGATATCTTCTTCACTTAGCATGTTGTATTTCGCCAAATGCTTGCGCATCAGCTCAATATCTTCTTCTGCTTTCGCCATTTCCTCCTCGTCGCCGAGCACACGAAGCACGTTGTCACGTGCCACGATACGCAACTTGGGATACAGTGATTTGATCATCTGCAGATGAGCATTGTTCACTCCGTAGAACATCACTGGATCTATATCTTCGAGTACTATATGCTTCTCTATCAAAATGTTTTTATTTCAAATAGTTTAAACTAATCTTTATTATATAACGCTGCAAAGTTACTGTTTTTCTATGAAATGAGCAAATTAAAGTTCTCAAAATCGTTCTTTGAATGTCAAAAAAGGGAGCTTGAAATGATAAATAATATAAAAATGATAGAAAACATGCTGTTTAGGAGGGCTAAATGACTTGTTTGTCATTCCTTTTTAGTATCTTTGCGAGGTGAAAACAAGTTGAATAATTTGCTAAATGACTTAGTTAGGATCATGAAGATAACCAAAAAAAGATTTTTACAAGGCTTTGTGGCTGTGGTGGTGTTGCTGGCTTTGGTGAGATGTATATTCCCCAATGTGGCAAAACCGAGAGCTGTGGCACAAGCTAATAATATAGATAGTGCGGCTGTGGATTCTGTAAAGGAAGAAGCACCGACAGAGAATAAGGTTGTGGCAGAAGACAAGGCGATGGCGCCGACTCCCGATACGGCTCAGGCTGGCAAACCTTCCATCTTCTTCGACAAGGAGGGCAAGGAGGTGAAGCATCGCATATTCTCTGTTCCTCATTTCGGAAATACCTTCCCCGACCAGAATGATGTGCAACTCTTGGCGGCAAATAAGTATGGTGTGAAACCAGTGCAAAACCGTGAGGATGCCGAGCATCGCAAGAATGAATTGGTGTATGTGGGCAGCAATCCTTTCTTCTATGTGGATAAGCTGAAAAACAGCATCCCTTATCTTGTGCCTCGTGCCTCGGTGCTCCTGCAAGACATCGGGCGTGCTTACTTCGACTCCCTGCAAATCAAGGGCATACCGCTCCACAAGATTATCGTGACGAGTATCTTGCGCACTAAGGATGATGTCAGCAAGCTCCGCACTCGCAATGGTAATGCCACGCAGAACTCTTGCCATCTCTATGGCACTACTTTCGACATTTGCTACAATCGTTATAAGACGGTGCAGACGCAGAAAGAACCACGCCGACAGGTGCGCAATGATTCGCTGAAATGGGTGTTGAGTGAAGTGCTGAGAGATATGCGTGAAAGCAATCGATGTCTCATCAAGTATGAGGTGAAACAAGGTTGTTTCCACATCACTGTGAATTAAGAGAATGATTAATATATAAAATAGGAATAAGACAATGAAAAAGATAGTATTGTTCTTTATGCTGATGGTGCTTGCAGTGCAGGGCATGTCGGCAAAGTCGGTCACGACAATCATCAATGATTTCCGCGATGACAGCAAGGCAGAATACACTTATGTGTCACCTGCCATGATGCTGCTGGCAAGAGCTGCCGTCAAGCAGTATAGCAAGGAGACGGGAGATTTGTTGAACAAGGTAAACAGTGTGCGTATCCTCAATCTGACCGCCTGCAAATCAAGAACCAAGAAGAAGCTCTTCAAAGAAATCGACAAGTTGGACGAGGAAGAATATCAGCCAGTCATGACGAATGCACAGAAGGTGGATGGCTTCAAGGTGCTCGTGAAAGTGAACCTGAGTGGCACTTCCGAATTTGTGCTTCTCAACTCGGGAAATGAAAATTGCCAGTTGATACAAGTGGAAGGCACCATCACCATGGAGGAAATCCAAAAACTGATAGATGGAAAGAAACTTCCAGGTATGGAAAATTAATACAGAAAAGGCTTTTGCAACCAGGTTGCAGAAGCCTTTTTGTAATTTTGCACTCGTAATCAAGAATGTAATAACTAAAAGTATAAAAGATTATGGCTGAAAAGAAACATTGTGGTTCTTCATGTGGATGTTCTCATCATGAACACCATCATGAGCATGAACACCATCATGAGGGAGGACTAAAGTCCAAGCTCCTGCTCATCGCTGTTACGGTGGTGCTGCTGATAGGGGCAGTTCTCGTCGAAAAGAATTGTAACTTGCCTACCTGGCAATTGTTGCTTGTCTATCTGGTTCCTTACCTCTTGGTGGGACATGATACTTTAAAGGAAGCTGGCGAGGGAATCCTGGGCGGCGATATGTTCAATGAGAACTTTCTCATGGCGATTGCTACCATCGGTGCACTTTGCATTGGTTTCTTCCCTGGTGCCGAAACCGAGTTCCCGGAGGCAGTCTTTGTCATGCTCTTCTTCCAGGTGGGAGAGATGTTTGAGGGGTATGCCGAGGGAAAGAGCCGTGAGAGCATCTCTCATTTGATGAACATTCGTCCGGATGTGGCAAATGTGGAGCGAGATGGCAAGGTGGAGACGGTATCTCCAGAACAGGTTAAGGTGGGCGAGACCATCGTGGTTCGTCCTGGCGAGAAAGTTCCTTTGGATGGCGTGGTCATCGAGGGAAGTTCGGCGTTGAACACCTTGGCATTGACGGGCGAGAGTATGCCACGTGATTTGAATGAAGGTGATGATGTGATTTCCGGTTGCATCAACTTGACGGGTGTGATTCGGGTTCGCACTTCCAAGAACTTTGGCGAGAGCACGGTGTCTAAGATTATCGCCTTGGTGGAGAGTGCGGATGAGAACAAGTCGAAGAGTGAGGCCTTCATCACTCGCTTTGCACGAGTTTATACTCCAATCGTCGTGTTTGCAGCATTGGCATTGGCTATTATCCCATCCCTCTTTGTTGGCAATTTCCCATTGTGGCTCAACCGTGCCTTGATATTCTTGGTGGTGTCTTGTCCTTGTGCCTTGGTCATCAGTGTGCCATTGACTTTCTTCGGAGGCATTGGCGGAGCTTCTCGCAATGGTATCCTCATCAAGGGAAGCAACTATATGGATGCGCTTGCCAAGGTGGGTACGGTGGTGTTTGACAAGACCGGTACGCTGACTCATGGCGAGTTTGCCGTGGAAGCAGTTCATGCGGGCGAACATTGTGGCGAGCAATCGGATATGGAAAAGGTGCTGCTGCATTTGGCTGCTCATGCCGAGCATTTCACCACTCATCCTATTGGTGCAGCTCTTCGTGCAGCCTTTCCTCAAGAAGCAACGGATGGTTGTGAGGTGACGGATGTGGAGGAGATTGCAGGTCATGGCATCCGTGCCAAGGTGAATGACAAGGTGGTTTGTGTGGGCAATAAGAAGATGATGGAGGCGATAGGTGCTCAGTGGCATGACTGCAAGAAGGTGGGCACGATCATTCACGTGGCTATCGATGGCAAGTATGCCGGCCATATCGTCATCAGCGACCGAGTGAAAGAAGGTAGTGCTGAGGCTATTGCTGAATTGAAGCGACAGGGCGTAGAGAAAACGGTGATGCTCACAGGCGACCGTCGTGAAGTGGGCGAGGATGTGGCTCGTCGTCTCGGACTAGATGAATGTCTTGCCGAGTTGCTTCCTACGGATAAGGTGGCTCAGGTAGAGCGATTGCTTGCAGAGAAAACACTGGGTAAGACGCTGGCTTATGTGGGCGATGGCATCAACGATGCACCTGTGCTGAAGCGTTCTGACGTAGGTATTGCAATGGGCGGACTGGGAAGTGATGCTGCCATCGAAGCGGCTGACGTCGTGCTGATGGATGATGAGCCAAGAAAGATAGCCTTGGCGGTCAAGATAGCTCGCCATACGATTCATATTGCGCATGAGAATGTGGCATTTGCCATTGGTGTAAAGGTTGTAGTCTTGATTCTTGCCACTATCGGACTTGGAACCATGTGGATGGCTGTGTTTGCCGATGTGGGTGTCACGGTATTGGCTGTGCTCAATGCCATGCGAGCACTCAGAAAGAGATAAAAAGAAAAGGAGTTGCTTTCATCTATCTGATGAGAACAACTCCTTTTCCTATATTATATAAGCAATTCTTACTTGCTCAAGCACATGCGATGGTTAATATCAGCAACCTCAGGGATAGAGCTAACGACATGCTTCAAGAACATACCCATGCAAAATACCATACCTGAGAACATAACACCTGCAAAAGCCATAGTAAAAATTGTCATCATAATCTTTTTTTATCCTTTTTAAAATATTAATAATACGTTATCTTGATCTTTTCGTTTGCAAAGGTAATAAAAATTATTTAAAAAGCTGTATTCTCGTAGTTGGAAAATGAGTCCTCAAAAGCGTTTTTTGATGTGCGTCAACTACCTTTTTGGGAGGTGAAAAATGACAATTTAGAAGCTATTTTTAATAATTTCTGTCAGCTTATAATATCTATCAGATTTTAGCGTTAATATATAAGGGAATCCCCCAATGGGGATGATAAATTGTAAGTTAAATATTTCATAAATCAATTATGGCAAAAAGAGAATATGTAGAGGCTAACAAACGTTGGCTGGAGGAAAAATCAAAAGAGGAAGGCGTGAAAGCTCTTCCTCGCGGTATATATTATAAGGTGTTGAAGCAGGGTGATCCAAAGGGAGCTCAACCCACTCGTCGTAGCATCGTGACGGCACACTATACGGGGTGGACCATCAATGGCAAGAAGTTTGACTCCAGTCGTGGCGGTACTCCTTTTGCCATGCGCTTGAGCGACTTGATAGATGGTTGGATTGTGGCCATGCAAGAGATGCATGTTGGTGACCAGTGGGAGCTCTACATCCCAGCCGAGATGGGATATGGCAAGTTCTCTCAGCCGGGTATTCCTGGTGGCTCTACCTTGATATTCGAAGTGGAATTGTTGGGCGTGGGGTAAGTTAGCCCTGGATGATGAGTCTGTATCTTGCCATGAGGCAAGCACCGATCAGACCAGCTTTCTCTTTCAATGTGGAAGATACGATTTGAGAATCTGTGTTGACCACATTGAGGGAGTATTTCTTGATGCCCATGCTGACAGGGAGGGTGAGGTAATCGCCTGTGACAGAGAGGTCGCCACCGATAACCAACATCTCAGGATTGAATATGTTGATGATGCCAGCCAAGCTCTTGCCCAGTTCGTCTGCAATGTTTTGCAAAGCCTCCACACACAATACGTCTTCCTTGGCAATAGCCTTGAGAATGTCTTGCAAGGTGAGAGTCTCTTTGCGGTTTACCACCTTGTCGGAGAGAACGGATTTTCTGCCTTCTAGCAGTTGCTGGGTCAATTTCTTTTGGAGAGCTCTACCAGATACTTCCGTCTCCAAGCAGCCAATCTTTCCACAATGGCAGATGATGCCATTATTATAGGCATGCATGTGGCCAAATTCTCCAGAATAGCCAGATTTTCCGAAATATAAATTGCCATTGATAATCATGCTCATGCCGAGTCCCCAACCCAAGTTGACGAAAACAACATTCTTCAATCCCTTGCAGCAACCTTTCACGTATTCGGCATACGCCATGCTTCGGGTGTCATTGTCGATGCTGAAAGAATATCCCAAGACCTCGGTCATCTTTTGACAAAGAGGTTCTTGGATGCAGGTGTAGAAGCCATAGGCAGTGCCTTCGAAAGGGTTGACACGTCCTGCCACATTCATGCAGATATTGAGAATCTTGGATTTGTCGATGCTCAATCCATCGATATAATTCGTGATGATGTTAGCCAACTGGTTGAAATTCTCCACGGTGTCTTCATGATGATAAGGCATGGAGATATGGTCGATGATGTTGCCACAGAAGTCGCTCACGCCTAAGAGAAGTGAGTTCAAGCCAGGGTCAATACCGATAAAATATCCTGATGTCGCAACAAGGTCATAGACTGTAGGTACACGCCCCATGGGATTTTCTCTTTTTCCTACTTCCTTGACGATGCCTTTGTCTATTAGCTCATTGAGAGCCTTGGTGGTGGTTGGAAGACTAACCCCCATACATTTCGACAGCTCAGGGATAGTGGAAGCCCCTCTTGATATGAATAGTTCTAGCAAATTGCGTAGGGTAGAGGTCTTCTTCTCTTTTGCTATTATATCTTTGATAATATGCTGTTTCATAATGTGTTTTGATTTTAACTGCAAAGGTACATATTTCGTGAAAGCCAACCAAGACTTTGAGGTTAATTCACTAGTGTCTCTTAATATATGTTAATCAAATTTAAAGTCCAAACTGAGTTGT
>CAVKNU010000140.1:0-7016 GCA_963657465.1 Lachnospiraceae bacterium | reverse complement strand
CCAATGGCGAGGACTTGTCTTTCGTTCAGGTGGAGGTCGTTGACAAGGATGGACGCATTTGTCCGAATGCTGCGGTTGAGTTGGAGGCATCCGTGGCAGGGCAAGGACTGTTGGCAGCAATGGGTAATGCGGATATCAAGGATACGGACAGCTATGTGGATGCTACTCATAAAACATGGAAGGGCCGTGCGCTCATCGTGGTTCGCAGCACACACAAGGCTGGAAAGGCTAAGCTAATCGTGAAGTCCAAGGGCTTGAAGTCTGCATCCGAAATCATTCTTTCGAGATAAAATAATAAACCTATAACTAAACTTTTTACTAACAATCTTATGAAGAATTATAGAGTTTTTTCTTTAATTCTAGGGTGTGCTATGTCTACAATTTCCATGGCGCAAACGAAGAATGTACAAGGACGAATCGTTGATTCGAAGTCTAATGAACCTTTGATTGGTGTTACTGTGATAGAAGCAGGAACCAATCATGGAGTAGTGACGGATTTGGATGGAAATTTTACTATTTCTGTGAATCCTGATGCCAAATTAACTGTGTCTTATGTAGGCTACAAAAACCTACAAGTACCTGTCAAGGGAAAGAATAAATTGACAGTTCAATTGGAAGAGAACAGTGAAATTCTGAATGATGTCGTGGTTGTGGGATATGGTGTGCAGAAAAAAGCCACGCTCTCTGGTGCTGTAACTAGTGTGAAGGGAGATGATTTGGTGAAAACTCCTGTTACCAATGTCAGCAATGGTTTGGCTGGTAGATTGCCAGGTGTAGTTGCTATCTCTAATACGGCAGAACCAGGATATGATGGATCTACGATTCGTATCCGTGGTGTCAATACCTTTGGTAATGCAGAACCTTTAGTGGTTGTCGATGGAGTGCCTGGTCGTTCTTTGGAGCGTATTGACCCTAGCACGATAGAATCTCTTTCTGTCATGAAGGATGCTTCTGCTGCCATCTATGGTGCTCAGGCAGCCAATGGTGTCATCATCATCACTACTAAGCGTGGTAAGCAAGGCAAACCTACAGTAGATTTCTCTTATAATTATGGATTGTCTCGTCCTACTACGGTGCCTGAGATGTGTAATGCCTCAGAATATGCTACGCTTTTGAATGAAATCGATACCTATGCTGGTAACACGCCTCGTTATACAACTGATGAAATCAAGAAATTTGCGGATGGTTCTGATCCTTGGTCTTATCCTAATACAGATTGGTTTGCCGAGACCTTGAAGGACTGGTCTCCTCAGTCTAACACCAATGTGTCAGTGTCGGGAGGTACTGAACGAACCAAATACTTCCTCAGTATGTCGGCTAAGACACAGGATGGTTTCTATCGTCATAGCGGTACAAAATACAAGCAGTATGACTTGCGTTCTAATTTTGATGTCAACCTCACGAAGGGGCTGGACTTGACGGTCAATCTTTCAGGTAGATTGGAAGATCGCAAGTATCCTACTCGTTCGGCAGAGAATGTTTTCCGTATGTTGATGCGTTCCAAACCTACAATGCCTGCTTATTGGCCAAATGGAAAGCCTGGTCCTGATATAGAATTTGGTGATAACCCTGTTGTCATCTGTACAAATCAGACGGGTTATGACCGTGACAAGCGCTATGTCTTGAATGGTGACTTCGGATTGAATATCCAAATTCCTTATGTTACAGGATTGTCCCTTAAGTTGGGTGCTTCTTTCGACAAGACCTTCCGTTTCAGAAAGATTTGGCAGACTCCTTGGTATTTGTATTCATGGGATGGTACTTCTCGTGATGAGAGTGGTCAGCCAATTCTTCAACAGGGTAAGAAAGGTTATGATGATGCACGCTTAAATCAATCCACAGAGAATAATTACAACATTCAGCTGAGTGCCATCTTGAATTATAACCGTACCTTTAATGAAGACCATACGGTGAATGCTACTTTGGGTGTGGAACGTATCAAGGGTAGTGGCGACTCCTTTGAGGCATACCGTCGTTATTACATCTCTACTGCCATAGATGAACTCTTTGCGGGTGGTCAGAGTGAGATTAACAATACGGGTTCAAGTTATACCGAAGCTCGTCTCAACTATTTCGGTCGTTTGAACTATGCTTATAAGCAAAAATATTTGGCAGAAATAGTATGGCGTTATCAGGGTTCTTATATCTTCGACCAGTCCAATCACTTCGGATTTTTCCCTGGTGCTTCCTTGGGTTATGTGATTTCGGAGGAAGATTATTTCAAAAAGGCTTTGCCATTCGTGCATTTTGCCAAGGTGCGTGCATCATGGGGACAGACAGGTAACGACCTTATCAATGCTTATCAGTACTTGGCTTCCTATTCTTACAACAATCTGATGTATATCACCAATTCGGGTGCTACTTATAATCAGGCTTTGAAAGAGAATGTGGTGCCTAACAAGAATGTGACCTGGGAGACGGCTACTCAAGAGAACATAGGTCTTGATTTGCAATTCCTCAAGGGTGACTTAGCGTTCACTATCGACTACTTCCGTAATACTCGTAAGGATATTCTTTGGCGTAGAAATGCTTCCGTTCCAAACACTTCTGGTATGACTTTGCCTGACGAAAACTTAGGTAGAGTTCGCAACCAAGGTGTGGATTTCGACTTGAACTACCATCATCGTTTTGGCGATGTGTTGTTCTCTGCAGGACTGAATGGTGTGTATGCCAAGAATAAAATTCTCTTCTGGGATGAGGCTCCTGGAGCTCCAGACTATCAGAAGTCAACTGGCATGCCTATTGGGGCAGCTTTGGTGTACAAGGCAGTGGGAATCTATCAGACTCAGGAAGAGATTGACAATGATCCTGCGCATTGGCCAGGCGCACGTCCAGGCGATATTAAATTTGCCGATATCAATGGTGACAACAAGTTGGATGGCAATGACCGCTTCCGCTACGACAAGACCAACATACCAACTTTTACCTATGGTATCAACCTAGGTGCACAGTACAAGGGCTTTGACTTGACGGCTTTGTTCCAAGGAGCTATGGGTGGAGTTTTCTTCCAATCAACGGAGTCGGGTGATTTTGCCAACTTCTTGAAGAGCTTCTACGACAACCGATGGACGGCGGAGAATCCTAGTGCCACTTATCCACGCACTTACAATCGTTCTAATGAATATTGGGTGAACCAAGACAATACCTTCTGGATTCATAGCACCGACTATATCCGCTTGAAGAATATCGAGCTGGGATATACTTTGCCAAATGCCTTGACCAGTAAGATTAAGATTGAGCGCTTGCGCTTTTATATCAATGGATACAATCTGCTGACCATTGCTCCGGGAATGAAAGATTATGACCCAGAGAACACCAGTGGTAGAGGATATAACTATCCGTTGAGCAAGATTATCAACTTTGGTGCATCTATTACATTCTAATGATTCAAAAGACATATAAATTATGAAAAAGATATTATTTTTCTTGGCGATGGTCACTTTGCTGTTTACTGCATGTGATGATTCTTTCTTAAATGTAACGCCAAAAGACCGTTATTCCGATGCGACAGTATGGAAGGACAATGCCTTGGCTACTGCGTTTGTGAATAACATTTATGAAGGTCAGTATTATGGTTTGCATACTGTTATGTTCTCAGCCATTGATGACCAGGCAATGGAGGTGTGGTCATGGGAGAGCCAGCCTGTAGTGAGCAATGCCATTAGCCCTAGCTATTTGGGCATCTTGGCTCCAGATTTCTGGATTATAGCCTTCCACAATGTGAGCTGGAACAGCTTGTATAAAAACATCCGTAATTGCAACCTTTTCTTCCAGCGTGTACAAGACAATGGATTGGAGGGTGCTGACATAGAGCAACTCAAGGGTGAGGTGCATTATTTGAGAGCTTATTTCTATTCTTGGTTGCTAAGCTTCTATGGCGGTGTACCTATCATCACCAAGCCTTATGATGCAGAGGATGATATGTTTGTTTCTAGAAACACATTGGAGGAAACGGTCGATTTCATTGTGTCCGACTTGGATTCTGCAGCTCAGGTTCTTCCTGTCACCACCGATAAGGCAAAGGCTAGCAAGGGTGCGGCCTTGGCATTGAAGTCAAGAGTGTTGCTTTATGCTGCTAGTGATTTGTTCAACTCTCACGCTTCTTGGACTTCGGGTTATGCACATCCTGAGCTCGTCAGCTACACTGATGATAAGCGTCAGGAGCGTTGGCAGAAGGCAAAGGATGCCGCTAAGGCTGTTATCGACTTGGGCATCTATCATCTCGTGGGCGAAGGTGGCTTTGCGACAACGGATGAGGCTATCAGTAATTATGAACAGTTGTTTATCAACAATGGTAACACTGAGGACATCATGCTCACCTTCTATGATAATATCAATCACAGTACAAGCGATTTCCAGTGTCCAAGCTTTGGTAAGTTCAATAGTCCAAATGGCTATCATGGATGGGGTGGAAATGTTCCTACCCAGCAGATGATAGATTCTTATGAGATGGCTGATGGCAGTAAGTTCTCTTGGAAGAATGCGGAACAGGCCAAGCATCCTTATTTGAATCGTGATCCTCGTTTCTATGCTACTGTCCTTTATGATGGGGCTTACTGGAAAAAGCGTCCTGATGACGTGGTGGGTTCTGATCCTTTGGGAAAGATTCAGACTGGCTATTATGAACAATCTGATGGCTCTTACACGCCTGGTTTGGATACTCGCAATAGTCCTATTGATGACTGGAATGGTACTTACACTGGGTATTATATGCATAAGGGTATTGATCCAAACATGGACCAGCAGTATGAATATCAGAAATATCCTTATCGTCAGATTCGATATGCAGAGATTTTGCTCAATTATGCAGAATGTTGCATAGAATTGGGCGATTATGCGGAGGCTCGTAAGTACATCAATTTGATTCGTAACCGTGCCAATATGCCAAGTTTGGATGAATCAGTCACTGGCGATGAGTTGCGTGAGCGTTATCGCAATGAGCGCAATATTGAATTGGCATACGAGCAAAACCGTTTCTTTGATATCCGTAGATGGATGATAGCTCCAAATGTCATCAAGAATGCACAGGGCATTGATATCCGTTATCCAAAGGGTAGTGATACACCAACTTATAGCATCAAAGATGTACAGACTCGCTCTTGGGACAACAAAAACTATTTACTTCCAATCTCACTTGATGAGATGCAGAAAAATGATAAATTGATACAAAATCCTGATTATTAATAGGTAATATCATCTATTTTTATACTACACCGCAAAATAAATTGTTGATTTGTTTTGCGGTGTGTTCTTTTTAGCGTAACTTTGCAGCCAAAAATTAAGATACGTTTTCTATGGGTATATTGAAATTCTTCAGAAAGTTTTCTTTGCCATGTTCCTTGGTATTGGGAGCGGTGGTATATTTGATTTTCGCCAATGTTTCTTTCTTAGAGCCTATTGGGGATGCCGTAGGTCCTAAGATGGTGCATCTGATGCCTGTCATATTGTTTGCCTTGCTTTATGTTACGTTTTGTAAGATAGAAATCAAGGAGATGAAACCTAAGGCTTGGCATTTCATACTTCAGATGATTCGTACCTCTTTGGCATTGATGATGGTTGTGCTCATCATGGAGTTTGGCAACAATCCAAGTACCAAGATTGTACTTGAGGGAGCTTTTATCTGTTTCATTTGTCCTACGGCTGCAGCGGTGGCTGTTGTCACGGAGAAACTGGGGGGAAGCATTGGCTCGTTGACAACCTATACGGTGATAGCCAATATCTTCACGATGATTATCATCCCTTCCCTTTTCCCGATGGTGGAGAAGGGAGCAGATGTCAGTTTCTTGTATATGAGTGCCATGGTTTTCCGCAATGTAACCACCGTATTGGTCGTACCTTTGCTCTTGGCGCTGTTGAGCCGAAAGTTCTTGCCTAAGTTTGTGGATAAGGTGAAGAGTGTAAAAGACCTCGGTTTTTATATGTGGTGCTTCAATCTCACGATATTGATGGGAGAGACATTGCGCAATATCCTTCATGCCGAAGTATCAGGATGGATATTGGCACTCTTGATTATTGTACCTTTGTTTGTTTGCTTAATCCAGTTTGCCATAGGCAAGGCGGTGGGACGCCATTATGATGCAAGCATCAGTGCAGGTCAGGCTCTCGGACAGAAGAATACGATTGTGGGCATTTGGCTCACGCTTACCTTCTTGAATCCTTTGGCTGCCGTGGCTCCAGGAGCTTATGTGGTATGGCAGAATATGGTGAACGGTTGGCAACTATGGTATAAGGAAAAGTACGGAAAGTTAAGATGGTAAGGCAAGAAACCTATATTACTAAAGCGCACATCAGCTGTTGTGCGGTCGCATAACAGCTGATGTGCGGGTGTCCAACGGCTGATGTGCACTTGCACAACAGCTGTTGTGAGCCTATTTTTTATAAGGATTAATCCTGTGTAGGATAAATCAAGTTTTCTTCTTTGATGACATTGAGCACCTCTTCGAGATACTTCTTGGATTCATACTTTGCCATAGGGAGGTCGTGAAGCAGATAGTTGCCACAGTCTTTGGCTGCTTGTCCTGGAATCTCACCTTCGTAATTGGCGATGAAGGCAAAGGTGCGCTTCATCAACTCTACGATGTCTTTGCTCTCTAGGTCGCCACGGATCAAGAGGTAATTGCCTGTGAGACATCCCATAGGTCCCCAATAGATGATGCGGTCTTTCCATTCTTCGTCGTTGCGAAGATAAGTGGCTGCCAAGTGCTCGATGGTGTGAATGGCACCATTGTGGAGACAAGGCTCTTGGTTAGGCACCTTCATGCGGATGTCGAAGGTAGTTACTACTTCTCCGCCTACCTCGTCCTTACGACTTACGTAAATGCCACGGAGCAACTTGTTATGATTGATAGTAAAACTTGGTATCTTGTTCATCTTCTTAAAGTTTAATGTGTAGTGTTTAATGTTTATTTATAGAGCCTCTAGGAACGCCTTGGTTACATTGAATGAGCCTTCTGCCATCTTAGCCCAGAAGTCGAAGTACTGCTGTGCCTTGGTGTCTTTGAGAGGCACATCGCTGA
>CAVKNU010000139.1:0-7132 GCA_963657465.1 Lachnospiraceae bacterium | reverse complement strand
CATCAGATCTTTTTGCACCATTTAACACTTCTATCACGCAAGCTAGACGAACACTACCAGGAGTGCATCGGGGAGTGGAGCGAGATAAATTTTCTTGACTCTTTCCTTTTAACATTTTCATTGTTTTATAAGTTTTTGAGTCAACCTATTTCAGTAAGAGACAACCACTCTTCACCTGGCATGATTCCAACCATAAGTTATGACTGTCTCTAGTCATAAGTTAAGACCCAACTCAAGGATAAGTCAAGACCTATACTTTTTAATAAGTAACTCTATAAGACGGGTGAAAGGTGGTGAAGGGTGGGTGAAAGGTCAACGAGCGCCCTTCACCCCTTGAATCCCCTTTATACACTAGGGTTTTGAAAGAAAAGGTGAAGGGTGAAGGGCAAAAAGCGAAGTAGGCTTCTACCAGAAAAAAAGTCGAGACATCTCAGAATCCTATATTCCTACATTCGAATTTGTGCCCTTCTTTAGCAATATTGTGCCCCCAACTAAGGCACAAAAGTGCCTTAGTTGGGGCAACATCTTATTCTTTAAGGACAAATATGCAAAATAAACTAAATCTTTTTGCTTTTTTGCACATAAATCAGAAAATATATGTAACTTTGGAGACGATTTCAGAACATTCAATCAAAATTCAAATGGAAAAACATAATTTTGTGACGATTGCTGACCTATCCAAAGAGAAACTCATGTACCTCTTGGAAATGGCGCAGGAGTTCGAAAAGCATCCTAATCGTGAACTGTTGAAGGGAAAGGTCGTAGCAACCCTTTTCTTCGAACCTTCAACTCGTACCCAACTCAGTTTCCAAACAGCAGCCAACCGCCTAGGAGCACGTGTCATTGGCTTTTCTGATGCCAAGACATCCAGCACAACCAAAGGCGAGACACTCAAAGACACAATCCTGATGGTTAGCAATTATGCCGACATCATTGCTATGCGTCACTATATCGAGGGTGCTGCCCAATATGCTAGCGAAGTAGCTCCTGTACCAATCGTCAATGCAGGCGACGGTGCTCACATGCATCCTTCACAGTGCCTACTCGACCTTTATTCTATTTTCAAGACCCAAGGGACCTTGGAAAACTTGAACATCTATCTCGTGGGTGACCTTAAATACGGTCGCACAGTTCACTCACTTATCACTGCCATGCGACACTTCAACCCAACTTTCCACTTCATCGCTCCAAAAGAACTTGCCATGCCACAGGAATACAAGCTCTACTGCCAGCAGCATAATATTAAGTATGTGGAGCACGAAGACTTCAATGAAGACGTGATTGCCGATGCGGACATTCTCTACATGACACGTGTACAGAAAGAACGCTTCAGCGACTTGATGGAATACGAACGTGTAAAGAATGTGTATATTCTCAAACGCGAGATGCTTTGCAAGGCCAAGGAAAACATGAAAATCATGCACCCACTCCCTCGTGTGAATGAGATAGCATACGATGTGGACGATGATCCACATGCTTATTACATCCAGCAAGCACAGAATGGTCTTTATGCTCGTGAGGCCATCTTCAGCCATTGTTTGGGAATCACACTCGATGACATCAAGAACGATAAAACTATTATTGAATAATCATGGGAAATAATAAAAGTGAATTAGTGGTTGCGGCTATCGAGAATGGAACCGTAATCGACCATATACCTGCCGAAAAAACCTATCAGGTTGTCAACCTCTTGCAATTGCAAGACATGGACACTCCTGTCACCATCGGCTACAACTTACCTTCCAAGAAAATTGGCAAGAAAGGTATCATCAAGGTTGCCAATAAGTATTTCACCGACGAGGAAATCAACCGTCTTTCTGTCGTTGCTCCAAATATCGGCTTGAGTATCATCAAGGACTATGAGATTGTGGAGAAGAAGACTGTCAAGACTCCTGACACCTTGACGGGTATCGTGAAATGCAACAACCCTAAGTGCATTACCAACAATGAGCCTATGGCTACGATTTTCCACGTTGTAGATAAAGCCCTCGGCATCGTGCGCTGCCACTATTGCGACAAGGAGCAAGAACTTGGCAAGGTGGAACTTTGCAAATAACAACATCGTATTAACATAAAACATAAAACCAATGGAAAGAGATCAAGAGATTTTCGACTTAATCGAAAGAGAGCATCAGCGCCAGCTGAAGGGTATGGAGCTGATTGCTTCTGAGAACTTTGTGAGTGACGAGGTGATGAACGCTATGGGGTCTTACCTCACCAATAAGTATGCCGAGGGTCTGCCTGGCAAACGTTACTATGGCGGTTGCCAAGTGGTAGATATCGTAGAAAATCTTGCCATTGAACGTGTCAAGAAACTCTTCGGTGCCGAATATGCCAATGTACAGCCTCACTCTGGCGCACAGGCTAATGCCGCTGTGCTTCTCGCTGTATTGAAACCAGGCGACACCTTCATGGGATTGAATCTTGATCATGGCGGTCACCTTTCTCACGGTAGCCACGTCAACACTTCAGGTATTCTTTACAATCCTATCGGCTACAACCTCAACAAGGAGACAGGTCGCGTGGATTACGACGAGATGGAGAAGTTGGCTCTTGAGCACAAACCTAAGCTGATTATCGGTGGTGGTAGTGCCTACAGCCGTGAATGGGATTATGCCCGCATGAGAAAGATTGCCGACGAAGTGGGTGCCTTGTTGATGATAGACATGGCTCATCCTGCTGGTCTTATCGCAGCTGGTCTCTTGGACAATCCATTGAAGTATGCTCATATTGTGACATCCACTACTCACAAGACACTTCGTGGTCCTCGTGGCGGTATCATCCTCATGGGCAAGGACTTCGAGAATCCTTGGGGCTTGACCACCAAGAAGGGTGAGGTGAAGAAGATGAGCATGTTGCTCAACTCTGCTGTATTCCCTGGTCAGCAAGGCGGTCCTTTGGAGCATGTCATTGCAGCCAAGGCTGTTGCATTCAATGAGAACTTGCAACCATCTTGGAAAGAATATGCACTTCAGGTGAAGAAAAATGCCGCCGTATTGGCTGAAGACCTGATCGGTCGTGGCTTCGGCATCGTGAGCGGTGGTACAGACAACCACTCTATGCTCGTGGATTTGCGCTCTAAATATCCAGACTTGACTGGTAAGGTAGCAGAGAATGCCCTTGTTGCAGCCGACATCACCGTCAACAAGAATATGGTACCATTCGATTCTCGCTCTGCTTTCCAGACATCAGGTATCCGTCTCGGTACTGCAGCCATGACTACTCGTGGTGCCAAGGAAGACATGATGCACTTGATAGCCGAACTCATCGAGGAAGTATTGAATGCTCCAGAAGATGAAAAGGTTATTGCCCGTGTACGTGAGAAAGTAAATGCTACGATGAAAGATTATCCTTTGTTTGCTTATTAATTTGCCAACAAAGACAATATACATAAAAATAAACGACCTGCCAATAGGAAATTGACAGGTCGTTTATTTTTATGTATCTAAAAGAACTTTAGAAATCCCACTTAACACCGAGACATGGGCGAACCATCAAGCCAGCGTTACTACCAAAGTTGTTTGAAATCTCAACCTCACCACCTACGCTGAGGTTATCACATCCAAAGTGCTGGCCCACATTGTACCAAAGCTGTGGCTCTGTAGTGAATACAGTATGCTCTTGTGTATAAACAACATTACCATTAGCATCTGTTTTAAGATTGCCATCTTTATCTTTGAAAGAGCTATGGTTCTCCCACCAGAAATCAGCAAAACCATCAAACTTCAATCCCTTTACACCAAAGATATCATTGCAAGTCCAAACAGCCGTGAACTGCATTGGTACATTCTGATCGGTCTTACGAATGGTCTTATAAAGTGCCTGAAGAGTCAAAGTGTTCTTGAAGCTCTTGTCGTGCATGAAATATTCCACACCAAAGAGCCAAGCATTGTTAATCGGATAATCCTTATAGATACCACCATTATACTCTACATGCAAGCTCCAGTTTTTCATTTTGGTATTCTGCCAAAAATTGAGAGCACGAGAAATCTCTGTATAAGTACCTCCCTGTGACATATTGTGCTCATACTTATTGCCCGTAGCAGGATCTGTCATCTGATCAAGATTGAAATCATGATCCACGAAGAAATACGTGCTACCCCACTTGTCTTGCTTGAACATTTCAAGGGTGAGCGTTACAAACTTACGATCAGAACCAAAATCATACAACACCTGTGCGTTGGTCTGTGCCTTCGCCATTCCACGAGAGAACAACACGGCAATCACTAAAAGAAACAGTTTTAGCTTATTCATAAAATTTATTTTGTTGATATTATAAAAAATATGTTGCAAAGTTATAACTTTTTTTATAAACTACAAAGACATATTCTATATATTTATCAAAATAAGCTATTTTAAAACCTTTAAGTCTTTTGCGTGAATTGAACCTACGCCGTCTCTTGAGCGTGAGAAATAGTGGGTCTTACCTGTCAACGTGATGCTTCCCACGCCATCCAAGCTGGCTTCCACAGACTTACAATCTACATCTGCCATTACTTTACCCACTCCTTCATTGTCTATTGTGAGTTTGTCACCCGTGAATTTATCTACATTCACAGAACCCACTCCCTCGTTATCAATCTCCAATCGGTTGGCAAGGATGTTTTTTATATGGACACTTCCCACACCCTCGTTATCAATTTCGAGCACATCCGAATTGATGTTATCGGAATAAAAACTTCCTACACTTTCCTGATTTATAGATACAAGGTCAGGACTCGTGATATAAATCTTCAGTTTTTTATTCGGTAAGTTCTTAATCTTACCCTTCATACCGATGATTACACCATTGTCACGATACACCACCTTGATGATCTTTTTCAACTGTTCTACTACATCCTCATCCTGGATGTCAGAATAATCGATACGCACCTTACATTGGTCACCATCATTCTGAGTATAATACACATTAGCCACTATCTGCACATCTATTTTCTTAAATGGCTTAACTTGCAATTCATCCTCAGAATACTCAAGATTGCCACCGACATTACCATTGCCAGAACAAGATGTTGCTGTCAAAATGAGTGCTAACATCAGAGTTGCACCACACACCATTGATTTTAAAGTCTTCATATCTTCGTTGTTTTATTATGAATGTTTTCTTATTAGACGAAACGAAAGCCACGAAAGTTGCATAATTTATTTCATTTATCCTAAAAAACGTTCATTTTGATAACGAAATAGACTATTTATGTACTTTTTATCAAAAAATACTCCATAAATAACAAATATTACACGCTCGAAAGGAAGAAAAGCTATACCTTTGCAACATCAAAATAAAAACTGCGAAAAGTCTTCAATAGGTAAAAAGCACGATATGCCAATCTAAATGGGATTGGAACATATCGTGCATTTTTTATTTCTTCAATGCCTCCTGCAAAATTTGTTCTGCATGAGTCACTCGGTCTGTTGTTGGAGGTTCCACATCTTTCAGTAGATAAGGAATGCCTAGTTTCTCATACTTATAAATACCCATTGTATGATAAGGCAACACATCAATTCGCTTAATATTACCCAATGGCTTCAAAAAATCTCTTAAACGATAAAGATATTCATCCTTATCTGTTATGCCTGGAATCAACACATGACGAATCCACACTGATTTATGAATCTCGCAGAGGTATCGAGCACAATCCAAAATATTCTGATTAGAATGTTTCGTCAATTTGCGATGTTCTTCGTCATCTATGTGCTTGATGTCAAGAAGGACCGTATCTGTCACAGCCATCAATCGTTCAAACTTCTCAAAGAAAGTCCCCTTACGAACAAACAGTTGTGCCGAGGTATCCAAACATGTATTAATGTCACGCAGTTTGGCTTTTTCAAACAACTCAATGAGAAAATCTATCTGCAACAAAGCTTCTCCTCCACTCACGGTAATGCCTCCCTTATCACCCCAATAAGAACGGAATCGCTCAGCCTTATCCAACAAAGCATCCGCAGTCATCTCTTCCCCCACACCTATTTTCCAAGAATCAGGATTATGACAGAATTGACAACGCATCGGACAGCCCTGCAAAAATATTAAGAATCGAATGCCCGGTCCATCCACTGAACCGAAGCTTTCGATACTATGTATAAATCCTTTTGGCATAAACTTAGAGGCTCTCATGTGCCTGACGAGCAATCACATCGAGCTGCTGCTCACGAGTCAAGTCGATGAACTTAACGGCATAACCGCTCACACGGATGGTGAAGTTCTGGTACTCTTCCTTCTCTGGGTGCTCCATGGCATCCTTGAGTTTCTCCACACCAAATACGTTCACGTTCAAGTGATGAGCACCCTGATTGAAGTAACCATCCATCACACCTACCAAAGTCTGCGCACGCTCCTCGTCGTTATGACCAAGAGCACTAGGACTGATCGTCTGAGTATTAGAGATACCATCAAGTGCATACTCGTATGGCAACTTGGCAACAGAGTTCAAGGAAGCGAGCAAACCGTTCTTCTCTGCACCGTATGATGGGTTAGCACCTGGGGCAAGAGGAGCACCTGCAGGACGACCATCAGGCATGTTGCTGGTGTACTTGCCGTAAACCACATTCGATGTAATGGTGAGGATAGAGGTAGTTGGCTCAGAGTCACGATAGGTGTGATACTTCTTGATCATATTCATGAAGGTCTTCAAGAGCCATACTGCAATCTCGTCGGCACGCTCATCATCGTTACCATAGCGTGGGAAGTCGCCCTCGGTCTTGAAGCTCAATGGGAAACCTGTCTCGTCACGGATGATGTTCACCTTGGCATACTTGATGGCAGAGATAGAGTCAACCACATGGCTGAAACCAGCGATACCTGTTGCGAAGGTACGACGAACATCTGTATCAATGAGCGCCATCTCCTCAGCCTCATAGAAGTACTTATCGTGCATATAGTGGATGAGGTTCAATGTCTTCACGTAAACCGAAGCGAGCCAGTCCATCATATCCATGAAGCGTGGCATGAACTCCTCGTAGGTAACCACGTCACCCTCAATGGCACGATACTTAGGACCGCACTGTTCACGGGTCTTTGAGTCAACACCACCAGAGATAGCGTATGTCAAGCACTTAGCCAAGTTGGCACGAGCACCAAAGAACTGCATCTCCTTACCAGTCTGTGTAGCAGATACACAGCAGCAGATGCTAT
>CAVKNU010000138.1:0-7159 GCA_963657465.1 Lachnospiraceae bacterium | reverse complement strand
ACTCGTGACCTCCTGCGTGACAGGCAGGCATTCTAACCAACTGAACTAACGCACCATTGATAGTGCAATTCCAAATGACCTTGAAGCGGTGCGTACGAGACTCGAACTCGTGACCTCCTGCGTGACAGGCAGGCATTCTAACCAACTGAACTAACGCACCAAAAATAAGTTTTAACTTACTCACTTGAGGTTCATTTCTCATTTGCGGTTGCAAAGGTACTACAAATAATTGGTTCCACCAAATTTTTCTGCAACTTTTTTACAAAAAACTTTGAAAAAAATAAGCCGTCTCATACTTTCCTGCATTAAAAATCCAATCTTTTAGAACCTTAGTTCCCTGAAAGCCAGAGCTTTTTAGCATTTTCAAACTCACCTTGTTGCTTTCTCCTACAATGGCATAAATTTGATGCAGATTGAGCACATGCAGAGCATAATCTTTCACTTTGCATAAAATGGCGGTGGCATAACCTTGATGTCGAAAAGCCTTTTTGACGACAATTCCCACCTCTGCCCGGCGATGACGAGGATCAAAATTCATCAAATCTACAATCCCCACTACTTCACCATGCGCATTCTCTACCATCAATCTCACCTGTTTGTCGGCATAAATGTCACCCGTAGCACTTGCAATGTAGTCGAGAAGCACGGCATGAGAGTATGGAACATTGGTATTTCCCACTCCCCAAATGTTCTCATCATTCTCTATCTCATACAAATTCTCCAAGTCTTCGGGTTCCAAAGCACGGAGAACCACCTGCATTTGCGCCTTTTCTTGTTGCGACATTTCAGTATTTTCCTTCATAGATTTCATTTTCTGTGATTATTTTATGGGTAACACTAGAGTATGTGGCTAGTTTCACAAGCTTTTTTCGTCCTTTTGCTCTTAAGACATCTGCAATTTTCATCACCCTGTCAAAGATTTCATCATAACTGTAGGTCTCCACATCATATATTATATATAAGGTAGAATTCTTTTCCACAGCACATTTTTCTATCATTTCTTGCACATAACTTGCCAAACATTCTTCCGATTGCGTCAGTTTCGCTTCTTTCACAAACGAAGCCTGGAGTCCGTTTTCTTTAATAATGCGAGCACATTCATTCAATGCGTGTTCAGAACCTATGCCAATAAACATTTCCTTCTTGGGTTTTCTTCTCCCATAAAATCCCAAGCTCTTATGCATTTCCCTCGCCATCATCTGGGTCAATGCCATCATAGCCTTCGCATAGATAGCGGTTTTGATAGGTAAGTTCAGCAACCAAGACATACCGGAATAATGTTTGCGAAAGAAAATGAGCATGGCCTCATAGAAGACATGCACATATCGAAAGCTAGACTTCTCGGTGCTTTCGCCTTTATAATGGAGGATGTTGGCAGGATAGTAATAATTGTGCCATCTCGCTTTCAAAAGTCGAAAGGAAATATCTATATCTTCACCATACATGAAGAAATCTTCATCTAACATGCCTACCTCATCCAATGCCCGACGGCGCAACAAGCAAAAAGCCCCACTCACCACTTCTATCTCCGCAGGTTCATCCCATGACAATCCACCCATATAATAATGACCGAGACTCGGACTCTGAGGAAAGCGATCACAAAGTCCTGACATTTTATAAAAAGCCACCATCGGCGAAGGTAATCCTCGCCTACTCTCTCGTGCAGGTTCCCCCATAGTATGAAGCATTCTTACTCCCAACGCCCCGCCCTTCGGATGAGCATCCATAAAAGCAAGCGTCTTCCAAAGGGTAGATTCCCCCACAATCGTGTCAGGATTAAGAAGCAAGACATACTCCCCTTTCGCTTGTCGAATAGCGATGTTGTTAGCCCGAGCAAAGCCTGCATTATGCAGGCAACTCACAATCTCTATCTCCGGAAAACGGCTACGCAAGAAATCGACCGAACCATCCTGAGAGTGATTGTCAACCACAATAATTTCTGCATCCATTCCCTGAAGAGCACGCCTTAAAGACAAGAGACATTGCTCCAGATAATGCTTCACATTGTAATTGACGATAACGACCGACAACTTTTTCATTCAGTTTCCTCCACACAACGTCCCATGGATGGATAAACAAAAAAGAGACAAAGAAAGAGAATGATGGCCATATAACCGAATGCAGGCGACATGGTTTGATAATACATGAATGTATTGATCAGCATCGGCAAGCATAGCATGTTGAGTCGGGCTGTACCCCAACGCATCAGCGCATCGCCCTTGCCTTCCACCAACTTGCGATGCACCCATTTCAAGGCAAACAGCTTTAATGCCACAGGTATTACCACGATGGTTATCATCTCCATTGCCACCTGGAGCACAAAGACGAGTTGCACATCATCACCCAAAGCCGAAGGCGCCACCAAGCCGATTTCATACACAACCACGATGAGCAAGACAATTGCCACCATCAACCAAAAGTTGATCGACAACATTCGTTGAACTTGTTTTAGATTCATACACCTTATTATATATAGTACTTACTTCTCATTACAATACTACTTACTTTCCATAACAATAGTACTTACTTTCCATTGTATATAGTACTTACTTTCCATTGTATATAGTACTTACATTCCCCTGTCAAATGGAGTGCGATTAAGAATAGAGCGACCCAATGTCACCTCATCCGTATATTCCAATTCATTTCCGACCGAGATACCTCTTGCTATAACCGATAGCTTCACGGGATAATCGGCCAATTTACGCGAGATATAGAAATTGGTAGTATCACCTTCCATCGTACTGCTCAAGGCGAAAATCACTTCCGACACACCTCCTGCAGCCACACGTTCCACGAGAGAATCGATTTCTATATCGCCAGGACCAATGCCATCAATTGGCGAAATGATACCACCCAGCACATGATAGAGTCCATGGTATTGCTGCGTATTCTCGATGGCCATCACATCCTGAATATTCTCCACCACACAAATGACAGAAGCATCTCTGCGCACATCACTGCAGATGGGACACACCTCCGTATCACTGATATTGTGACACACCTTGCAATACTTCACCTCATTCTTCAATCGAGAGATAGCATCTGAGAACTGCATCACCTCATCACCACTACGGCGAAGCATAAAGAGAACAAGGCGCAAGGCGGTCTTACGCCCTATTCCTGGCAGTTTGGCAAATTCGCCAACTGCCTTTTCCAATAAAGCCGAAGGATATTGCTGTATCATTTCTTACAAATAGACACCCACTCCGATACGAATGCCAACCGTAGAATAGTCGGAATGATTCTTAAAGCTCTGATCATAATAGAGCGCAGGCTCGATGGTCACCGTACGACTTACGAAAAAAGAATAGCCTATTTCTACACCAGGCATTACATCATTGTAATCTCCCGTATGCAACAACTTGGCACCTGCACCAAGATAGAGACCATTCTGAACAATGTAATATCTGCCCTGTGCACCTACAGAGAAATAATCCTTTACACCTTCTTTGCCTGAGTGCTGATACTCTAGATTGCCAAGCACCATCAGGTTATCCTCCAAGAAGTAACCAGCCTTGCCCTGCAAACCAAGAGTGAGTTCATCGGTACCATTATAACTCAGATTGAGACCCGACAAAGAAGCCCCACAATATACCTTACCCTGTTCAAACTGTGCATTTGCGGTCATCGTCATCAGAAGACCCATAAGCATAATCGCAAATTTTTTCATACGTTGTTGTTGTTAATGTTGTTAATAATTTATTTATTAGCACGCTGGTATTTCATATACCAAGAGAAGAACCATACCAATGCCACTACCAAGATAATTGCACCACCTGCATAACCAAGAGTTTCCTGCATACCAAAAGCTGTTTTCGAAATCAGCAAGAACGTAGAGCATACCACGGTCATGAAGAGCGCTGGTATCAATGAGATGATGAATGGTTTCTTATTCTGAACCAAATATACGGTTATCGTCCACAATGTGAATACGGAGAGCGTCTGGTTGGCCCATCCGAAATATTGCCAAATGATATTGAATCCATCAGGATTATTCATCTGCCAAGCCAATAAAACGATAGCTACCACAAACATTGGAATACAGATATAGAGACGGCGACGCATGGTACGCTGCTCCATTCCCAAGAAGTCGGCTATGATCAAACGAGCACTGCGGAAAGCTGTATCACCACTCGTGATAGGAGCTGCCACAACACCTAGCAATGCCAGGCCACCACCAGCTACGCCCAACCAACTAGAGCATACAAGCTTCACCACGGTTGGAGCTGCAAAATACTGAATCAAACTCTTACCTCCCTCTGCCTGAGCCAAGAATTCTTGTGCAGCCTCAGGGCTAACGCACTCTTTCCAACCACCGTAATAGAAGAAGTACATAGATACCGTAGCCCAAATCAATGCCACAATACCCTCTGTAATCATCGCTCCATAGAAAATAGGACGCCCCAACTTTTCGCTCTTCATGCATCGAGCCATCAAAGGACTCTGAGTGGCATGGAATCCACTAATAGCACCACAAGCAATCGTGATGAACAAGCAAGGGAATATAGGGCTGCCCGAAATGAACGGATGCGTGCCCAACAAAGACTGCGAAACCTTCGTGCTTGCATCCAAGTCGCCCCACAACTCTGGGATGTCAGGCATTTTGATAAACAAACCTATCATCAGCGCACCTGCCATAAACAACAGAGAAAATGCAAAGAGAGGATACACCTTACCAATAATTTTATCCACAGGCAAAAGGGTCGCAATGATGTAATAAATGAATATCAATACTACCCAAAGCATCTGATTGCCCCACATATCTTTTAATATAACTGCTGGACTGTACACAAATACCACGCCCACCATGACAAGCAGCAAGACTGAGAACACCAACATCACTCGCTTGGTCGTCGAGCCAAGATACTTGCCTACCAATTCAGGCTGACCTGCTCCACCATTGCGCAAACTGAGCATTCCACTCATGTAGTCGTGCATGGCACCTGCAAAAATACAGCCAAAGATAATCCATAAATAAGCCACAGGGCCATACCAAGCACCCATAATCGCTCCAAAGATAGGTCCGGTACCAGCTATGTTGAGAAATTGAATCATAAAAATCTTCCAACTAGGCATTGCGATGAAATCCACACCGTCGGCCTTGGTCACAGCAGGCGTAGGACGATCGTCTGGTCCAAACACATGTACAACAAATTTTCCATACAGCATGTAGCCCAAAACAAGGGCTACCAAACTCAAAATAAAGCTAATCATCTTTTATTGTATTTAAATTTGTGGCAAAAATAACATTTTTATTTGAAATAACGAAAATTTTCACTATCTTTGTTGTCAAATTGAAAGATTATGAAGATATTATATACACTTTTACTAGTTTTTCACTTTGCTTTAACATCAAGTGCGCAAAGTGTAGTATCCAACCAAGTAGCCCCAAAACATGAGGTTCGGGCAGTATGGCTCACCACCATTGGGGGCATCGACTGGCCACATTCCTATGCACAATCGAAAGCATCTGCCGAGAAACAACAAAAAGAACTTTGTGGCATCCTCGACCGACTACAGAACGCAGGAATCAACACCATATTACTACAAACCCGTGTGCGTGGCACCATGATCTACCCATCCGCTTACGAGCCATGGGATGGATGCCTGTCAGGTTTCCCTGGTCGCAGTCCTGGCTATGACGCTCTCCAATACGCCATCGACGAATGCCACAAACGAGGCATGGAACTCCATGCATGGGTGGTAACCATCCCTGTGGGCAAATGGAATGCACTTGGATGCAAAACGTTGCGCAAGCACTACCCTACACTCATCAAGAAGATCGGTCCCGATGGTTACATGAACCCTGAAGACAGCCGCACGGGCAACTATCTTGCCAATATTTGTCGTGAAATTACCCATAAATACAATGTCGATGGCATCCACCTCGACTACATCCGCTACCCAGAGACATGGAACGCCCGCATCAACCGCGACAAGGGAAGAATGTACATCACACAGATCGTGCGCCAGATACACGATGCCGTAAAGAGCGAGAAGCCATGGGTAAAGATGAGTTGCTCACCTGTAGGCAAGTTTGATGACCTCAGTAGATACTGGAGTCACGGATGGAATGCCTACACAAAAGTGTGTCAGGATGCACAAGGGTGGTTGCGAGATGGACTCATGGACGAACTCTTCCCGATGATGTACTTCCGCAACGAACAATTCTTCCCTTTTGCCATAGATTGGAAGGAACGCGATTATGGTAAAATCGTAGCCCCAGGACTTGGCATTTACTTCCTCGACCCCAAAGAGGGCAAATGGAACATCCAAGATGTCACCACAGAAATGTATCACCTCCGCAATATTGGCTTAGGCTATGCTTTCTTCCGCAACAAGTTCTTGCTCGACAACCAGCAAGGCATCTACAACTTCACCGCCGAAGAATTCAATGTGCATCCTGCCCTCGTACCTCCTATGACATGGGCTAGCGATAAGCGTCCTGCCCAGCCAGCACAGTTTACGGTTAGCACAAAGAATGGAATCACCACCTTGACTTGGCAGAGCCCCAAGAAATACGAAGATGGAAGCAGCATTGCTACACCTTATATATATAATAATGTGTATGCCAGCCGTACCTATCCTGTAGATATCACTGATGCTCGCAACCTGATTTCTGCCCGAAGCACACAAAACCAACTATCCTTGAAGGCAGAAAACAGTGACAGCCCACTCTATTTTGCCGTTACTTCGATGGACGGATATGGAATCGAGAGTGTCGCTGCACAAGAAATAGCACCTGATGCAGGCTTTTCTAAAGGTCATTATGGTGCTGCCAAATGGCTGAAAACAGATGGTTATGTGCTAAACCTCGAAGATATCGAAGATTTTGTGCTTGGAGACTACGTAAAGATCACTACACCACAAGACGTTGTTGTAGCCACTCTCCCTGTGACTCATAAAAAAGTGAATATCAAGAATTTAGAAGCAGGAACCTATCGTGTGGTTAGCATCAAAAAACGAGGAATAGAGCATAGTTTGGGAAGCTTTACAAAAAACTTTTTTCAAAAAAAGTAGAAAAAAGTCACAAAAAAATTTGGTGGAATCAAATAAAAGCAGTACCTTTGCACTCGCAATTCAGAAATGAGGCTTTAAAAAGTTGCACCCTTAGCTCAGTTGGTAGAGCAACTGACTCTTAATCAGTGGGTCTAGG
>CAVKNU010000137.1:0-7161 GCA_963657465.1 Lachnospiraceae bacterium | reverse complement strand
AAAACTTAAAATTTCTATCAAATTCGTATATTTTACGCATATTATTAATCTTTTTGGTAGTTTAAGAGCCTTTTCTAATACTTTTTGTTAAAACAAGCAGAAAATCAAGAATAGAAGAAGTTAATTTTATACAAAATAAAAAAAGGAGCTAGCCAATGCTAACTCCCTATATATAATAAGGTGTATGATTTCCGCCTAAATAACCTCAAAGTGGCGAAGCGCATTGCTCACACCATCTTCATCAACCGAAGAGGTAACATAATCAGCTATTGCTTTCACATCATCCCCAGCATTCCCCATCGCCACACCGATGCCAGCCTCTCGAATAATAGATATGTCATTGCCACCATCGCCAAAAGCCATTGTTTCATCTATATCCAGGTCAAGATATGCAACCATGGCATGAAGTCCTTTTCCTTTGTCTGCATCTCCAGCAGTAATATCCGTAAAGGCTGGATGCCATCTGCCAGATGTACAATTCGTCAACGTGGGCATGAGAGCAGCTTCTTGCTCTACGCTACAGAAAGGAGTAATCTGAAGGACGGCTTCATCTCCCAATTCTGAGGCATCATGCAAAAAGACATCACAATCCACGCCTAGTCCCTTGGCAAAAATCTCATACACCTCATCGGTGTAATGATGGATGGCAAGTCGATGCTCCCCTACCACAATGACAGGATATCCATCCCGATTGGAGGCTGCAATCACTTTATCCACATCAGAAGGAAGGATGGAATGCTGGCTCACCACTTGATTACCAACAAAACAACGGGCGCCATTGGTGGTAATATAACCATCAATAAGCGATTCTATCTGCGACAGATTATTGATAATCATAAGAGGACGCCCTGTAGAAATATATACTTTCACCCCATTTTTCTTCGCTAGCGCCAAGGCATCTACCGTACTTTGAGGTATCTTATGCGTCTGAAAGCTAACCAATGTTCCGTCTATATCAAAAAACAAAGCCTTTATTCTCTTACCCATATTATACATTTTTTGATGATTTTACGATGCAAAGGTACGACAAAAAGAAGATTACACAAAATTATTTTATTTTTATTTTGATTTCATTTGGAGATATAAAAGGAAAAATGTATCTTTGCCAACGATATAAATTTATGCAGAAAACCGCCATTTGTCAAACCTTTCAAAAAGACGGATGGCATAAAACTTATAAATAATGAAAACAAAAGTAACCTATCCTTTGCTAGCACTCCTTATATTGTTGGCATCATCGTGCGAAAAACTAGTCTTAGACGAGACAAGTACAAATGGAAGTAGCGAAAACGCAAATGTAAAAATCCACGTAACGAATCTCAACCCTCAAACAGCCAATTATAACATGGCGGTTGGCTCGCGTGCAGACAGAGCATCCTCTTTATCAGAGATATGCAACCGCATCACATTTGCCATTTTTGAGAATGGAGACAAACTGGAGACAATCAGTCAAACCGCCGACAATAATGATTTTGGTAATGTGGGGTTCAATCTAGACGAAGGAGAATATCAATTAGTTGTGATTGCACACAATGGCAAAGGCAATTGCACACTGACGAGCCCAGACAAGGTGAAGTTTGCCAACAACAAAACAACCGACACTTTTTATTATTACGGCACCTTTGAAGTGGATGAGGAAGAAAAAGATATCACGATTCCTCTAGAAAGAGCCGTTGCCATGTTTCATCTTCACATCAACGACGAGATTCCTTCAGAGGCCAAGACCATCCGATTCTATTACACAGGAGGAAGCAGCACCCTTGATGCGACCACAGGATATGGATGTGTAAACAGCAAACAAACAGAAGAGCTCAGTATGTCAGTCAATCAAAAAGACTACCAAGTATATACTTTTCCACATGAAGAGGAGAAAAAGCTCAAATTCACTATCACTGTTCTTGACACCAAAGGAAAAGCCATCAAAACTCAAGTGATAGACAATGTGGAAGTGCATCGCAATTACATCACGACTTACAAGGGCAACCTCTTCACAGGCTATGAACCAGGAGGTGGAAGCACAGGCAACATCACATTCCAATTTGACTCAAAATGGAAAGGAGAAATCGAACATAATTTTTAAGAACTCGTTAGCCACCAAACAGCGAGAAACGAACAAAACATGTTCGAAAACTCCACAATTCTAGATATTTTTCGATTCTTAAAGATTTGATAAACAAAAAAGTTTTGCAATTAGAAAATATTTCCATATTTTTGCATCCGATATTATATATAATATTATAGGATGAAAAAGATTGTTACAATATTTATGCTCATGGGAGCATTGATTCCTATCGAGGCGCAGAATGTACTGAGCCTCGATAGTTGTCGTGCCATGGCTTTACGCAACAACAAACAGATGAATGCATCCCGACTGAAAAAGGATGTAGCTTATAATTTGCGTAAATCTGCACGAACCAAATATTTGCCTAAGGTAGATGCACTTGGAGGCTACGAATGGTTCAGTAAAGAGATTTCTCTTCTGAACAGTAGCCAGAAATCTGCATTCAGCAACATCGGTTCTACCATTAGCTCCGGAATTTCAGGTGGGGCTAACGACATGATGGGGCAATTGGTTCAACAAGGTGTTATCACTCCAGAAGAAGCACAGAAGATTGGTGGTTTCCTTACAGAAAAGATGACTCCATTACAAGAAAAAGGCAATGCGCTCGGTCAGGGCATTATCGATGCTTTCCGCACAGATACTCGCAATATCTGGGCTGGAAGTGTGATGGTACGCCAACCTATCTATATGGGTGGTGCAATCGTGGCAGCCAACAAAATGGCCGACATCGGAGAGAAAATTGCAGAAAACGACTTAGACCTGCAGACTCAACAAACTCTTTACAGCATCGACCAAGCCTATTGGCTAGTGGTATCCTTGAAACAAAAAGAAAAACTTGCCATCAGTTACCGCGATTTGGTGAAGAAGCTCAATGAGGATGTCCACAAGATGATAAAAGAAGGTGTTGCAACAAAAGCAGACGGTCTGAAAGTGGATGTGAAGGTGAACGAGGCTGATATGCAAATCACCCAAGTAGAAGATGGACTGGCTTTGTCGAAGATGTTGCTTTGCCAACTCTGTGGCATTCCTATGACCCAAGAAATCACACTTGCCGATGAAGACAAAGAGACACTAGCTTTCTCTGGGATTTCTGTAGATAGTCAGCAACAGCAGATTGCAGCATCCGACTCAGCCATGAACACTCGTCCTGAATTGAGAATGCTTCAGAATGCTGTGGACATCTCCAAACAAGCAACCAATCTAGTACGTGCAGCTTACTTGCCACACGTTGCATTGACAGGTGGGTACATGATTTCCAACCCTAACGTATGGAATGGATTCCAGCGCAACTTCACGGGTGTATGGAATGTAGGAGTCATCGTGCAAGTGCCAGTATGGAATTGGGGCGACGGTGCTTACAAGGTAAGAGCAGCTAAAGCCACAACCAACATTGCACAAATGAACCTCGATGACACGCGCGAAAAGATTCACTTGCAAATCACACAGAGTCAGTTCAAGGTGAAAGAGGCACAAAAGAAGCTTAACATGGCACAGAAGAACATCAAGAGTGCCGAGGAGAACCTAAGATGTGCAAACCTTGGATTCAAAGAAGGTGTGATGGAAGTTACCGACGTGATGGCTGCACAAACTGCATGGCAACAAGCACAAAGTCAAAAGATTGATGCCGAAATTGACGTCAAGCTCACCCAAGTAGGACTCAACAAGGCACTCGGTATCCTGCAATAATTCAACTTTTAACATTCAATATTTATAACTATTATGTCTAAGAAGTCACAACATAACAACATATTACTCGCTGTAATAGGCTTTACAGCAGTAGTCATCATCGTGGGTGTCATCGGTTTCTTCACCCTCGAGCAGAAGGATGACACCATCCAGGGAGAGGTAGAGGTTTCAGAATATAGAGTATCCAGCAAGTTGCCAGGACGTGTAGTAGAACTACGTGTCAAGGAAGGCGACTATGTACATGTGGGCGACACCCTCGCTATCCTCGAAGTGCCTGAGGTGAAATCACAGGAGCAGATGCTCAAGGCTACCAACGAGGCTACCGAAGCCTTGCAAGACTTGACCGATGCTGGTGCTCGCAAGGAGCAGATTCAGGGTGCTTACCAGTTGCTTCAGCAGGCTGAAGCCGCTGCCACCATCGCCAAGAAGACTTACGACCGTATGCAAAACCTCTATAACGAGGGTGTCATCAGCGGTCAGAAACGTGACGAGGCTTTTGCTGCTTACAAGGCAACCGAGGCACAGGTAGCTGCAGCCAAGAGCCAGTATGAGATGGCGAAGAACGGTGCACGTGAGCAAGAGAAGCGTGTAGCTGCCAGCAACACCAAGGCATCCAAGAGTGCCGTGGATGTAGTGAAGAGCCTTTTGAAGGAGACTGTTCAGGTGGCTCAGTGCGAAGGTGAGGTTAGCAACGTCTATCCTAAGGTTGGCGAACTGGTAGGGCTCGGTTCTCCTATCATGAGCATTTCTATCATGAGCGACATGTGGGGAACATTCAATGTACGTGAAGACCATCTCCAAGGCTTGAACAAGGGTAATGAGTTCACTGCTTTCGTACCAGCCTTCAACAAAGAGATTAAGATGAAAGTTTACTATCTCAAGGACCAGGGTTCTTACGCCACATGGAAGGCAACCAAGGACAATGGTGACTACGACCGTAAGACTTTCGAAGTAAAGGCTCGCCCTGTAACCAAGCTCGATGGTTTACGCCCAGGAATGTCTTTGATAATTAAGAATTAAATGTTTAGACAATTATATCATATTGCCCTCAGAGAGTGCGGACTGATGTGGAAGAATCCCATCTACATCTTCTGCATGGTCGTCTTCCCTATCGCAGTAGTGCTTTTCTTCACTACCTTGATGGACGGAGGCGTACCTGCTGACATGCCTGTGGGTATCGTGGACCAAGACAATACGGCTACCTCCCGACAGCTCGTACATAAGCTCGATGCTTTCCAGACCACCAAGGTTGTGGCGCATTACGAGAATATGAACGAGGCTCGCCATGCCATACAGAAGAACGAGATTTATGCTTTCTTGCTGATTCCTAGCGGAACGGAGGCTGGACTGATGGCTTCGAAACAGCCTAAGATTTCGTTCTATTACAGCAGCGTGTCGTTGGCTGCAGGGTCGCTCTTGATGAGAGACCTGAAGACCATCTCTACCCTTGGAGGTGCAGCCGTAGGTATGCAGAAGTTGGCGGCACTGGGAAAGACCAACGATGAGATTATGACTTTCTTGCAACCTATCGCAGTTGACCTGCACATGATAGGCAACCCATACGCCAACTACAACTACTATCTGTCGAGCGTGATGGTACCAGGTCTCATCATGGTGTTTATCTTCCTGATTACACCTTATTCTATAGGTACGGAACTGAAGTTCAATCGTGCAAAAGATTGGATGCGAATGGCAAACAACAATCCATATCTTGCCATCGCCGGTAAGATGCTGCCACAGACATTGATATTCCTAAGCATTTTTTACGCTTTCGAGTTCTATATCTATTATGTATTGAAGTTTCCACATCCGGGTGGTGTATTACCTATCATGTTGCTCGGCTTGCTAAGCGTGTTGGCTTGCCAGTGCTTTGGCATATTTGCCTTCGGACTAATGCCATCACTCCGTATGTCGATGAGTATCTGTTCACTTTGGGCAGTGGTAAGTTTCTCTATCTGTGGAGCCACCTACCCTATCTTCTCGATGGATACACCAATCGAAGCCATCGGACAACTTTTCCCGATGCGCCACTATTACATGATTTATCAGATGAACATCTTCAATGGATTCCCGATGGGCGATGCCGTGCTGCACTGGGGAGCACTCATACTCTTCTGTGCCCTACCAATTCTCACCGTCTGGAACATCAAGAAGGCTATGCTCGTTTATAAATACATACCATAAATGAAAAATTCTAGTTTACTATATAAGATTATCAATGGCTTCAGAGACATGTGCTACATCTGGGCGAAAGAAATGCGCAATGTATTTCGCGACGAGGGTGTGCTCATGTTCTGTATCCTTGTACCACTAGGGTATCCTCTTCTCTACTCTTGGATATACAACAATGAGGTTGTGCGTGAGGTACCTACGGCCATCGTTGATTTGAGTCATAGTCAAACTTCCCGAGAGTTTATCCGCGACTTTGATGCAGCACCAGATACTAAGACAGCTTACTTCTGCAACAGTCTGGACGAGGCTAAGCAGTTGGTAGCACGTCAAGCAGTACATGGCATCCTCTATTTTCCTGCTGACTTCGACACCAAGTTGAATCGTGGAGAACAAGCCCATGTGGGAGTCTATACCGATATGAGCCTGATGCTCACCTATAAGGCGATTTACCAAACGGCACAAGCCGTGGCTAGCCATATCAATTCAGGCATACAAGTGGCACAAGGTGGAGGCTTTACGGATAGGGACGACGAGATAACCACCGAGCCTTTGAAGTTCGACGAAGTTCCGATATTCAACACCACAGGCGGATATGGCAATGCCATCCTGCCAGGTGTGCTGATGCTCATTTTGCAACAAACCTTGTTGCTAGGCATCGGAATGTCTGCAGGTACATCAAGAGAGTTGAATCGCAATAGAGAGTTGATTCCTGTGAGCGAACATTACGGTGGCATCTTCCGTATCGTGTTCGGCAAAGCACTCTGCTATTTCATGATTTATGCCGTGATGGGTATGTATTTGGCATTGGTTGTACCAAAGCTCTTCAGTTTTGTGAGCATGGTATCTTGGACCACCATCCTCGGCTTCCTCTTACCATTCATTCTCTCTTGCATTTTCTTCGGACTGATGCTGTCTTGCCTGGTAAGATACCGAGAGAACGTGATGCTCTTGGTGGTATTCACTTCCGTTCCTTTGCTCTTCATGACTGGTATCTCCTGGCCACAGAGCAACATCCCTGCCTTCTGGCAGAGCGTGGCATGGATATTCCCTTCCACCTTCGGCGTAAGAGGTTTCTTGCGCATCAGCAGTATGGGAGCCAGTCTTGCAGACATCGAGACCGAGTTCAGAGCCTTGTGGATACAAGTGGGAATTTACTTCTTGATGACCTGCCTGGTATTCAGACACCAGATGAGGACTGCAAGAAAGAACGCAGGACTTATGCCTGAAATGGCAGAAGAAGA
>CAVKNU010000136.1:4891-7180 GCA_963657465.1 Lachnospiraceae bacterium | reverse complement strand
GCCAATGGTGCATCACTCGTCGTAAGAGCTATGGCAAGTGGCAGAAAGATTGCTGCGCAGATTGACAAGTATTTGAATAAGTAAATTATCGGTTATTTTTAACTATAAGTGTAGGGAGGCAAACCTTGTGATGAGGTCAGCCTCCCTTTTTGCGTTACATATCCTCCATGGACAGTCCCTTGTATTCAACTTCAAACTTCTTGAGCTTGCCGGTGGCTTGGAAGAAGTGTTCGGCTTTGTCTTTGAGAATGCCGAGGTTTACGTCCTTGGCTTGCCGTTTCACCTCAAAAAATGTAACCTTTTGCTCCAGTTCATCAGCGGCAATGATGTCTATCTCGTTCTCGCCCTTTCTGTCCCACCACGATGCGATGTGGGTATATTCCTCGCTCTCTATCATCACCGCCTTGAAATATCTTTCGAGTACACGACCTGTATAGGTGGTATAATCCTTGTCCATCACCAGCTTGAGCTTTTTGTTGGCACCCACCTCTAGCATATAACCATATTTATAGATGTATCTGAACCAAACACGCAAGAAGTTGTCCTCAATCTGATAACGTATGTTGCGATTGGTCTTTTGAAACATTGGTATATATCTAGAAATCAAGCAGTAGTCATTCTCAAGTTTGCTGAGATAACCAGATAGCTCCACCTTCATGATGTCCTCCATCTCTGCACGTGTGGTACATCCAGATGCGATGAGCTGCAATACCTCGAAGTATCGGGCATAGTCCTTGCCAAATTCTTCTATTAGCATATTTTTTCCCTCGTATATAAAATAGGAGTTTTTGGCAACGAACTTCTCCGTCATCTGCTCTTTCGTGATGGCGCCGGCATCCATCATCATCTCCACATATTCTGCCACACCTCCCGTATAGGAGTAGAGGGCAAGCAGGTCTTCCGCTGTATAGCTAGGATTGTAGCTACACAATATCTCCTTGATGTCGGATGGAGGAAAAGCAGTAACCTTGATTTCTCCTGTTTGTCTGCCATAGAGGGGTTGTTTGTTGTTCTTGAAGATGATATTCATCAGCGAATATACCGAACCACAAACGATAAGGTTGGCGTGTGCGTCTTGCTTGTTGAGGTCCCATATCTTCTGCATATCGGAAAAAATGGAAGGGTTCACTCGTTTAAAGTCTTGGAATTCATCGATGATGATGGTGAGGGGACGACTCTTGGAAATTTCCAACAGGTATTTAAAGATGTCGGCAAAGCGAGTCACTTCACCAAGGATTGATACCTTCAGCTTTTCCGTGATTTCTTCAACGAAATCTTTACAGAGTTCTGCTTCTGATTTTCGTGCAACGAATAGGTATAATACGTCTTCCACCCCTTCGTATGCTTTCAGCAATAGGGATGTTTTTCCACTTCGCCTTCTACCAGTTACTATCGTGAAGCGTGCCGTTTGCATCGACAACTTACGTATGTTTTGTAATTCTGCAATTTCATTTTTTCTACCAAAAAACCTCATGATATTTATCCTTTAAATTTGTCTCATTTTCGAAACAGCAGTTTCGGAAACAGCGGTTTCGAATGCAAAAATAAACAAAACAAATTGAATATCAATGGATTTTATCGTTTTTTAAGAAAGTATTTTTACTTCATTTTTCATTAACATTTTCGAAACCGATGTTTCGAAAACAAAAAAAAGAGGCAAGCCTCAACAAAAGCTTGCCCCCTACTCTATTTTATTTTACTCATTTAGCAACACTACCGTTACGCCTCTTGCTGCCTGAGCACCCATTACGAGGGCTTGTTCTATGTCGGCAGTCTTAGAAGGACCACTGATGAATGTGCCAAAGTTGTACTTAGGATTCATCTCGATGCGAGCGTATGCCTCGTGCATGTTGTTGACCACATTCTTCTTATCAAGGAATATCACGAGATATTCTGAGATGAAAAGAACTGCCTTTTCCTTCATCGTCTGAGGAATCCATACACAACCGTTCTCAGCAACACCCACTTCACCACGAACGATACCCACATCGGTACCATTCAAGTTGTTGGCCTCAGCTACGGTATCAGGATTCTTCTGGGCAATGGTTATCTCTGGCAGATTACTGGCAAAGATCTTTGCCTCAGGGTAAGCCTTCTTTACCAAATCATCCAGGCTCTCGCCCTCTGCAGCCTCAATCACATGACCACCCACAGACTCTGTCATGGAAATAAACTGCTGCAAGGTATCCTCATACTGAATGCCCTTGACATCAACAGCAGGCATATCAAACTGAACGTGCGTATTCTTACGCAACTTATTCAAGAAATCTTCTTTTTTCATTTTACCTT
>CAVKNU010000136.1:0-4566 GCA_963657465.1 Lachnospiraceae bacterium | reverse complement strand
TACTTCTGAGGATTCTTCAGCATACCGAGGTTCACACCCACAGGACCAGGGATGAAATAGGTATAGCTATATCCACCCGAACGGCGATAGACAGGACAGGTATTCATACAAGCACCACAACGCATACACTTCAAGGTCTGCCAATGGTCTTTGTCGGCAAGAATATCACTTCTGCCATTATCCACCAACACCACATGCATCTCTGCTCCCGGACGAGCCTGACGGAAATGAGAAGTATAAGTGGTAGTTGGCTGACCTGTACCGCAACGGCAAAGCAAACGCTGGAATACAGCCAATGACTTATAGTCTGGAACCAATTTTTCAATACCCATCGCCACGATATGAAGCTTAGGCATAGAAGTAGTCATGTCGGCATTACCCTCGTTGGTACAAACCACACAATCGCCTGTGGCAGCCACACCAAAGTTACAACCAGTCATACCTGCGCCAGCCTCCATAAACTGGTCGCGCAGATGATAGCGAGCGCAACGAGTCAAGTAAGTAGGGTCGTAATTGCCTATCTCCTTGGAAATACCCTTTTCCTCGAACATCTTTCCTACTTCCTCGCGCTTCAGGTGGATGGCAGGCATCACGATGTGGCTAGGTTTCTGTCCCAAGAGTTGGATGATACGCTCACCCAAGTCGGTCTCCACCACGTCGATACCATGCTGTTCCAAGTAAGGATTCATCTCGCACTCCTCGGTGAGCATAGATTTCGACTTCACCATTTTCTTCACGTTATGGTCTTTCAAGATGCCGAGCACAATCTCGTTAAACTCCTGTGCATCCTTCGCCCAATGCACCTTCACGCCACGGCTCTCCAAGTTCTTGGAAAACATTTCCAGATAATCAGCCAAATGGGTGATGGTATGCATCTTGATTTCAGATGCATGCTCACGCAAGTCTTCCCACTCAGGCAATTCCTGCGCCATTTTATCTCGTTTCTGACGTACAGACCAGAAGGTAGCATCATGCCAAGAGGTCTTCTCTACGTCCTTCGTAAACCTTGCGGCTCTTTTTGAATGTTCTGTACTCATAGTCCTGCAGCTAAAATTTGAACAACATGAATAAACTGAATCGGCATTTTCTCCTTCTTGGCAATACCTGCCATGTGCATCAAGCAAGAAGAGTCGGGACCTGTAACGTACTCAGCCCCCGTAGCCATGTGGTGCTTTATCTTATCCTCGCCCATACGAGTGGAAACAGCAGGTTCCTCAATAGAGAACATACCGCCAAAACCACAGCACTCATCCTTGCGCTCAGGTTCGTGAATGGTAATGCCATCCACCATTTGCAAAAGATCGATAATCTTATTGAATGGAGCAATATGACGCTCTGAAGGAGAAGACAAGCCAAGCTCACGAACACCGTGGCAACTGTTATGGACACTGACCACGTGAGGGAACTTGCCTGGCACATGATCCACCTTCAACACATCATGAAGGAATTCCACGATGTCCATAATTTTCTTAGAAGACACACACTCGTGCTTACCCTTTAATATCTTAGGATAATACACTCTTACGTAAGCTGCGCACGAAGCCGAAGGAGCTACGATGTAGTCGTAATCCTTGAAAAGCTCATCGAAGGTCTCGATAACCTTCATCGACTTGTCTTGGAAACCTGCATTGGCCATAGGTTGCCCACAACAGGTTTGCTTTTCAGGATAGCCTACATCCAATCCATAATGCTTGAGCAACTTGTATGTAGCTACACCCGCCTCAGGATAGAGGGCATCTACATAGCAAGGGACGAATAATCCGACTTTCATTGTTGTTATAAATCTTGTTAGCTATTGTTTTACTTGTTCTTTCTGACTTTCTAGTCTCTGCAAAAGTAACAATTCTCAGTGATATTTCAAAGAATTTTGATGATTTTCTCATTATTTTGTTGTACCTTTGCAAAAGTTTAACAATAGAGAAAGAATGATTGTTTGTATTGCAGAGAAACCTAGCGTTGCCAAAGACATAGCTCGCATCATCGGTGCCAACAGTGCTCGTGATGGATATATGGAAGGCAACGGATATCAAGTGACATGGACTTTCGGACACCTGTGTGAGCTGAAGGAACCCGACGACTATACTCCAATGTGGAAACGTTGGAGCCTTTCGGCATTGCCGATGATTCCACAACGATTTGGCATCAAACTGATTAATGACGAAGGAATCAAAAAGCAGTTTGCCACTATCGAGCGACTGATGCAAGCTGCCGACACCATCATCAACTGCGGTGACGCCGGACAGGAAGGAGAACTCATCCAACGCTGGGTGATGCAGAAGGCACAAGCCAAATGCCCAGTCAAGCGATTGTGGATATCCTCCATGACCGATGAAGCTATCAAACAAGGTTTTCAAGAATTGAAAGACCAGAGCGAATACCAATCACTCTATCTGGCAGGACTTTCCCGTGCCATCGGTGACTGGATTTTGGGTATGAACGCCACTCGTCTCTATACATTAAAATATGGTCAGAATCGACAAGTTTTGAGCATCGGACGAGTGCAGACTCCTACCCTCGCCCTCATCGTCAACCGCCAAAAAGAAATCGATAACTTCGAGCCAGAACCTTATTGGGTGTTGGCTACCATCTATCGTGACACTCAGTTTACCGCCACATCTGGCAAGTTTACGAGCAAGGAAGAAGGAGAACAGGCATTCAGCACCATTGCCGGCAAACCATTTACCGTGACAAGTGTCAGCAAAAAGAAGGGCACAGAAGCTCCTCCTCATCTTTACGACTTGACCTCCCTGCAAGTGGATTGCAACAAGAAGTTCAGCTACTCTGCCGACATGACGCTCAAACTTATCCAAAGTCTGTACGAGAAAAAATACACTACGTATCCTCGTGTGGATACTCAATTTCTTTCGGATGACATCTATCCGAAGTGTCCACAGATTCTGAACGGTGTGAGCCAAGCTAAGATTGCCTCCCAACAGAAATACTTGCCCTTGATACAACAGTTGGCAGCTCATGGAAGCAAACTTCCAAAGAGTAAGAAGGTGTTCGATACCAGCAAGGTAACCGACCACCACGCCATCATTCCTACAGGAGTGCCACCAACAGGGCTCACAGATATGGAAGCAAACGTATATGACTTGGTTGCCACCCGCTTCATCAGCGTGTTCTATCCCGACTGTAAGTTCTCTACCACAACCGTACTCGGTGAAGTCATCAACAACGACGGAGAGAAGCCACAAAAGGTGGAATTCAAAGTGAGCGGTAAGGAGATACTTGACCCAGGTTGGCGAACAGTCTATGCCAAAGATGTAAAGAATGACGAGGACGACAACAATGCCGATAGCAAGAAAGAGAATGTGGAAGAGCGCACCTTGCCATCCTTCGTGAAAGGCGAGACTGGCGAGCATACCCCTACCCTCACCGAGAAATGGACCACGCCTCCTAAATATTATACCGAAGCTACTCTATTGAGAGCCATGGAGACCGCTGGTAAGTTTGTAGAAGACGAAGAACTGAGAGCAGCCCTCAAGGAGAATGGCATCGGACGCCCATCTTCTCGTGCAGGCATCATCGAAACCCTCTTCAAGCGTCACTACATTCGTCGCCAACGCAAGAATCTTCTTGCCACTCCTACAGGCATCGAACTCATCGACACCATTCATGAGGAGCTTCTGAAGAGTTGCGAGTTGACTGGTATTTGGGAAAAGAAACTACGAGACATCGAACATAAGACATACGAGCCTGCCGAGTTTATCAATGGTTTGAAAGAACAAATCAATCAGATTGTGATAGACGTACTGTCTGACAACAGTGCCCGCCATGTCGCCATTACCACAGAGGAAGACCTCAAGAAGAAAGAACCCAAGAAGAAAGCAGCTGCCAAGAAAAAAGAGACACAGAATGCAGCCTCAAGCACTTCTGCTCCAAACACATCCACCAAGAATGCGGAAAAGGAAGACCCAATGGTAGGAAAATCTTGTCCTGTCTGTGGCAAAGGAACCATTATCAAGGGCAAGACGGCATACGGCTGCAGCAATTGGAAAGAAGGTTGCCAATATCGTCAACCATTCTCGCAGATGTAAGCAGACGCATAATCTGCGCCTCGCGCACGCGCACGCAATACATTTTTCGAATAAAAAGTATCAAAGTATCATTTTATAGCACAAAATAACATCTATTACTCTGATACAAAACGATTTACGGACTGTGATACTTCTTGCAAAACTAAGCAAGAAGTATCATAGAAGTATCACAAAAAGTATCATTTCTGAATCCACACAACTATCCGAAACGCCTATTTATTCAGTTTGACCACGCTATGTTCACATATTGAACAAACGGTGGGCATCAAGTGACCAAGCCTTGTGCATCGTCTGAACAAGCGATGGGCATCCACTGCCCACACATTGGGCAACGAGTGCCCAAAAATCGGACGGGCTTTTGGGCAATACATTTTGACTTTATAGAGGGCATGACAGCAACTCTGAAACACGCAAATAAGCATCAAAAATATAAGAAATTAACACAAAGCAATAGAAAAAATGACACTTCTGTGATACTTTTCATGATACTTCTCGGCTTCAAAACATAGAAGTATCATTTTTCTTA
>CAVKNU010000135.1:0-7195 GCA_963657465.1 Lachnospiraceae bacterium | reverse complement strand
TCCATCCAGAGTTCGTAGATGGCAAGTATGCTTTCTATACTCGTCCACAGGATGGCTTCATCGACACAGGTTCAGGCGGTGGTATTGGTTGGGCTTTGGTAGATGACATCACTCATGCTGAGATTACAGAAGAGAAGATTATCAATGCTCGTCATTATCATACCATCCAGGAAGTGAAAAATGGTGAAGGTCCTCATCCTATCAAGACAGATAAGGGATGGCTTCACTTGGCTCACGGTGTGCGTGGTTGCGCAAGTGGTCTTCGTTATGTGCTCTATATGTATATGACTTCTTTGGAAGATCCTGCCAAGGTGATTGCTGAACCTGGAGGTTATTTGCTTGTTCCACAAGGTGAAGAGTATATTGGTGATGTCATGAATGTGGTATTTGCCAATGGTTGGATTGCTGACGAGGATGACAAGGTGTTCATTTACTATGCTTCTTCTGATACTCGTATGCATGTGGCAACTTCTACTATCGACAAATTGGTAGATTATTGCATGAATACACCAGCTGATGGCTATCGTACTCAGTTCTCTGTGGAGACCATCAAGAAACTTGTGGCAAAGAACAAACAAACTTTAGGTAAATAATAATATTAGGTATTAAGATTGTAGGGATTCTTTCCTCATGAACGTATTATATATATTCATGAGGGGAATCCCTCTTTTAATATTACAACAAAAATGGCTAGTTTAAAAGAAAAAATTGCTTACGCTTTGGGCGATGCTGCTGCGGGTGGTATTGTCTGGAAGGTTATGTCTATCGCATTTCCTCTATTTTTCACGAATGTATTTGGATTGTCATTTGCTGATGCCGCTGTGCTGATGCTGATAGCACGTATGTTTGATGTGGTGACGGATCCACTGATGGGTAGTCTTGCCGATCGCACGCAGTCTCGTTTTGGTACGTATCGTCCTTGGCTCATCTTTGGCGCTATTCCTTTTGGCTTGATATTTGCACTCTTACTTTACACTCCTGATTTCGGGCCAGTGGGCAAGCGCATTTATGCTTATACCTTGTATCTGTTGATGATGGCTGTCTATACAATGGTTAATGTGCCATACGGTTCGTTGTTGGGTGTGATGACCGAGGACGATAACGAGAAGAACCAGTTCTCTTCTTTCCGTATGGTAGGTGCTTATGCCATGGGATTTGCCACCTTGCTTTCTTTCCCTTATCTCCAGAAAATGGTAGGAGGAACCGATGCTCATCAGTATGCAGTCATTGGTGCTGTGCTTGGCGCTATTGCGGCTGTAATGACTTTGGCTTGTGGTCTGCTCACTAAAGAACGCTTGAAACCAAAACGTGCAGAGAAATTCTCTTTCCATCAGTTTGCCGATTTGATTCACAACAAAGCATGGCTCTATATGACAGCCATTGCTGTTTGTACAAACTTCTTCAATGGTTTCCGTTATGCTGTGGCAGGTTATATGTTCGACTATTGTTTGCATGGCAATGTTACGGTTGAGGGATTGATTATCAATTACACGGTATTTATGGCATTTGGTGAGGTTACTTGCATGATCTTCGGTGGTGTGTCTCCATGGTTTACTCGTGTTGTGGGCAGCAAGCGTATGGCTTTCTTCTGGTCGGCAGCTCTTTGCCTTGTCTTGTCCGTGGCATTCTTCTTCTTGCCAATGGATCCTGCTTACATCTGGGTGATGATAGCCCTTGTGGTTCTCACTTCTGTAGGTATTGGCATTTATTCTCCATTGCTTTGGTCTATGTATGCCGACGTGGCTGATTACCATACCGAGGAGTTTGGCACTTCGGCTACAGGTTTGATTTTCTCTTCAGGCACTATGTCCCAGAAGTTTGGTACAGCCATCTCTGGTTCACTCATAGCTCTTTTCTTAGGTTGGGCTGGTGCCAATATGATTACTGATGAGATGGGGAATACGATGATAGACCCTGCTTCGGTCACAGATTCTGTGCTTACGATGGTGTGGTCTTTGTTCTCTTTGTTCCCTGCTGCTATCGCTTTGTTGCTGATGGTATTGGCATGGAAATTCCCTATCAAGAAATAATTTTAGCCTCGCAGATTTAGAAAATAACTAATAATCACTATAGAAAATGGATAATTTGAAACAAGCGATGCAGGATGTCTTGGAAAAAAACATCCTTAATTATTGGATTGATCGTGTGATAGATCACGAAAATGGCGGTTTCTATGGCAGAATAGATGGTCATGATCAAGTGCATCCTGAAGCAGAAAAGGGAGCTATAATGAATGCTCGTATCCTTTGGGCTTTCTCTGCGGCTTATCGAGTACTGAAGAAACCAGAGTATTTGGAAGCTGCAACTCGTGCCAAGGAATATGTGCGCGATTATTTCTTGGATAAGGAATATGGAGGCGTGTTCTGGAGTGTGGATTACAAGGGGAATCCGTTGGACACAAAAAAGCAGACTTATGCTATAGGCTTTACCATTTATGGTATGTCGGAATATGCTCGTGCTACGGGTGACCAGGAGGCATTGGATATCGCCATATCTTTGTATCACGATATAGAGAAGCATACTTTTGATAGTGAGCATGTGGGATACATAGAGGCTTTGACTCGTGACTGGCAACCTATTGCAGATATGCGATTGAGTGATAAAGATGAAAATGGTTCTCGCACGATGAATACGCATCTTCACATCATTGAGCCTTACACCAATCTCTATCGTGTATGGAAAACTCCTGAATTGGAGAAGAGTATTCGTGTGTTGTTGGATATCTTTACCGAGAAATTGCTTAATAAGGAGACTTGCCATCTTGATCTCTTCTTTGATGATGAATGGCAAGGAAAGCGCAATATAGAGAGCTTCGGTCACGATATAGAAGCAGCATGGCTGTTGCACGAGACGGCTTTGGTCTTGGATGATAAGAGTGTCCTAGGAAAGATAGAAAAGGTTATTCGTCGTGTGGCTGATGCTGCGGATGAAGGTTTGAAGAATGATGGTAGTATGGTTTATGAACATTGGAAAGATGGCGACCGCTACGACAACCAGCGCCAATGGTGGGTGCAATGTGAGAACATCATAGGACATATAGACCTTTATCAGTATTTCCGTAATGAAGAGGCTTTGGAAAAAGCAATTCATTGTTGGAATTATGTGCAGAAACATCTCATTGATGCCAAGAACGGAGAATGGCATTGGGCGGTACTAGAAGATGGCAGCTTGAATCTTGAGGATGATAAGGCTGGCTTTTGGAAATGTCCTTATCATAACAGCAGAATGTGTCTCGAATTGATAGAAAGAGAATATTAATTCTTGCTAGTATGTTGATATAAAAGAAAAGACCTCGAAGAAAGTGTAAGTTTACTTCATCGAGGCCTTTTTCTTATTGCATATAGAGCTTTTTATAGCTTTACGGTTTTGTTCATGAGATAGTTGTCGAGGATAACCATCGCAGCCATTGCCTCCACAATCGGTACTGCACGAGGCAAAACGCATGGATCATGACGACCACGGGCGGTCAGTTGGGTTGGGTTGCCCTCCAAATCTACAGTATCTTGTTCTCTGAGTAGGGTAGCAACAGGCTTGAAAGCCACTCGGAAAGTGATGTCTTGTCCGTTGCTGATACCTCCTTGGATACCTCCACTGTGATTGGTTCGAGTCGTGATATGCTTGTCTTTTGTTGGAATGAAAACATCATTTTGTTCGGAACCACGAGCTGTTACACCTGCAAATCCCTCACCATATTCAAATCCCTTGACTGCATTGATTCCCAGCATAGCTGCTCCTAGTTGTGCATGGAGCTTGTCAAACTCAGGTTCTCCCAATCCTACAGGACATCCTTGGATGACACAAGAAATAATTCCACCGATGGTATCACCTTCTGCTTTTACCTGACTGATGAGTTGCTCCATCTCTTTTGCTTTCTCTTGGTCAGGACAACGCACTATGTTGTCTTCTATGGTGGAGAGGTCGTACTGATGGTAATCTTGGTTGATAGCGATATCGCCCACTTGCGAAGTATAGGCTGTGATAGAGATACCCAGTTGGCGCAAAGCCAATTTTGCCAACGCTCCACCTACACAACGGGCAATCGTGATACGAGCAGAAGAGCGTCCGCCACCACGATGGTCTCGAATGCCATACTTGCTTTGGTACGTAAAATCGGCATGGGAAGGACGAAACAAACAACGCATGTTTTCGTAATCCTGTGAATGCTGATTTTGGTTGCGTACTTCGAAACCAATAGGGGTGCCTGTAGATTTTCCTTCAAATACACCACTCAAGAACTCCACCTTGTCGGCTTCGTTTCTTGAAGTGGTAATATGGCTCTGACCTGGACGCCGGCGATTCAGCTCACCTTGTATGAAGTCCATGTCGATATCGATGCCTGCTGGGAATCCATCTATGACACCTCCCACAGCTACGCCATGGCTCTCACCGAAAGTCGTGAGCGTGAAGAGATTTCCAAAAGTATTCCTCATTATTTCTACTAGTTAAAGTGTGTTTGAACTTTTATTGGCAGTTGCCGCAACCACCATCCTTGCAATCACCTTCTTTGCAGTCGCCACCGCAGTTTTCACAACCGCCATTGCAGCCACCACCTTCACCGCTAATCAACTGAGCCATCTTGGCAATTTCCTCAGCTGTAGCCTCGCGGGTCTCAAGAATCTCACCACAGAAGTTAAGCTTTCTGCCAGACAATGGGTGGTTGAGGTCAATCTTCACCTTGTCATCGCTGATAGCTAAGACGATACCGTTGAAACGGTTGCCATCTTCATTCTGAAGAGGGAGAATAGCACCAACCTTCACGTGCTGTGCGTCGAACTGACCGTTGATGGTGAAGATGTTCTTGTCGAGGTCAACAACACGCTCATCATAGTGCAAACCATATGCTTGCTCTGGGTCGAGTTCGAAGTCAAACTCTTCGCCTTGAGCCATGTTTACAATCTGTGCCTCGAATGCAGGCAATGTTACACCCATGCCACTGATGAAGATGAAAGGACGCTCGTCGGTAGTTCTTTCGATGAGAACTTCATTGCCATCACCTGGCTTACTTGTGTCATAAAGTGCGTATGACACCTTGATAAATTTGTTTTTTGTTTCCATTATGTTATTTTTGTTTTGTATGCAAGTTTTTGTAAACCTTGTATTCTACACCTTATTATATATAAGGGGAAGGGTTTTTAGGATTAAAATACCACTCAGTTTGCAAAGATACAACAAAAAATTGGTTAATTGAAGAGATTTCGCAGAAATATCGTCTTTTGGTTACAAATTCCTATAGTTTTATCCCCAAGCCAAGATAAAATCTAGTTGGAATATAGAAAAACAGCGCAAAGAAATATAAAATGCGTCTTTTCTTACGATTTGATATGTTGAAATGTGAAATAATTACGTTTTGTAATGTAAATGTAACGTTTTTCTTTGATTTATATCAAGAAAACATCCGAAAAAGTGTTTTTTTAATAAAATTGTTTGCGCACACATAGAAAAGTTCTTATCTTTGCAGCGTCAAAAGGAACCAATAAGGTTCTTATGATAAAAGGGAGTCTTTGTGACTCATTCAGGTAATAAGTTTTTAAGGATAATTTAAAGTAAGGAAAGGTAAAAAGATTATGAAGAAGTTAATGATTTTGGCAGTAGCATTGTTGAGTATGACAACTACTTATGCAGCAGACGAGAATGCAAGTGCAACAGCAGCAACAGCAGCTTACAACATGAACATTAACATGGGTAGCCTTGCTGAGGCTTTGAGCCTTAACATCGATCAGGCTGAGGCTGTTTCTGACGTACACAAGAGCTTTGCCGCAGATATGATGAACGCTGCTACAGCTCCAGCAGAAGAGCGTACCGCAATGGTTGACAAGGCTATCAACAAGGACTTGAAGTACATGCACTCAATTTTGTCAAACTATCAGTATCGTAAGTACTTGACTCTTTTGAATGCTACTCTTGTAAACCGTGGTATCAAGTAATTATATTTGAGAGATAGACAAAACAGAAATAGTGAAGGGATTGTAGGTTCTTTTAAAAGACTTACAATCCCTTTATTTTTTGCAAATATTTTCCTCATCATATCTAGGTATTTCCATAAAACCACTACTTTTAGGTATTGCATCTTTCGATATTTCCTTGTACCTTTGCAACCGAAAATAAGAATGTAACTAAAAGTATAGATAGATTATGAAATCAACAATTGTAATTTACGGTTCCTCTACAGGCACTTGCCAGAGCATTGCAGAGACCATCGCCAGCAAATTGGGCGTTGAAGCAAAAGATGTAGCTAGTTTGGACGATGCTACAGTTGTTAATCATGATAACCTGATTCTAGGTACTTCTACATGGGGTGCCGGAGAGATGCAGGATGATTGGTATGACGGTGTGAAAACCTTGAAGGCTGCAGGATTGGCAGGCAAAACAGTAGCACTTTTCGGTTGTGGTGATTCTGAGTCTTATCCTGACACATTCTGTGGTGGTATGAAGGAACTTTATGATGCTGCCGTAGAAGCTGGAGCTACCGTTTTGCCTGGTGTTGCAACAAGTGATTATACATTCGACGATAGTGAGGCTGTTGATGGAGACACCTTCGTGGGTCTTGCTCTTGACGATGTAAATGAAGATGATAAGACTGAAGGTCGTATCGACGCATGGATAGAGGCAATTAAGCCATCTCTCTAAGGTGATTTTTATATAAAATGAATTTTTACCAAATCGGATAGTATGCAGCAGGAAGTTATGCCAATAGATATGAAGGTTCTGATGAATCATATTTATGAATACAAGAAAGGAGTTCGCCGTATGGTGCTCTTTACATTCAATAAAAAGTATGAGTCTTTTGCCATAACAAGACTTAAACATCAGAATATCAGCTATATCGTGCAGCCGGTGGGCAACGATCGCTTGAATCTCTTCTTTGGCAAACGTGAATGTCTGGATGCTATCCGATTGATGGTTACCAAACCTCTAAACCAACTTTCGCCAGAGGAAGATTTCATCCTAGGAGCGATGTTGGGATATGATATTTGTGCACAATGCGAAAGATATTGTGAACGGAAGTGTCGCAGTTGTGCGGATTCTTCTAAATTGCCCAATTAAAGATATTGCTTAAGTAAGCCAGACTTTTAGATGAAGATTAGAGTTACAAATGAGTTGTAATTTAATATAGAATCTTGTTCGCTAATAAAATAATAATTCATAATGTTTTTGTATAATATGTATTAGGCTGCCTGAGAAGGTAGCCTTTTAT
>CAVKNU010000134.1:0-7268 GCA_963657465.1 Lachnospiraceae bacterium | reverse complement strand
ACCTCTATTGCAAAATCTAAAATTGATTTCGACAAGGTGAAAGGTGGTGAAAGGTGGGTGAAGGGTTAAATGCAACCTTTCACCGCCAAGTTCCCTGTATTTATGGGCATTTCCGGGCGAAAGGTGAAGGGTGAAGGGCAAAATGCACATTTGTTTTTGCTGATATCAATGTTTTAGAAGTTTCTCTTAATACAGCACAATTATGCTTAGTTATGGCACTTTTGTGCCCTAACTATAGGCACAACTGTGTCCTAGTAAAACACAACTAAAAATATGGTCACTTAATAATCTTGTATGTATCCTTTGGTAAACATATCGTACGAGAGAGCCTCTAGTTCGGAGAGTGTCATGTGTTCCACGGCATGCTCTATCTTGCGAATCAACTCGTCTCTCTTGAAATCATCGTTATCGCTTAGGCGCGATGTAAATCTATTGCTCATTTATATAAAATGTTGAATGTTAAGTGTTAAATGTTAAATAGGGTCACCGTTATGCTTTCTCGTAGGTGTCGATGACGTTGCCATCATACTCTTCGTGGTTTATCGGCTTGACGTTGTGAGGAAGCAGAGGGGCTTTTGTGCCATCCTTTACGAACTTTACTGTCGATGTTTCCACACGGATTTCATCCCAAAGTCCAGTTTTCAGGAATGCCTGATGGGTGATGGTGCCACCTTCCACAATCAAGGATTGCACCTTATTATTATATAGGTACTCCATGATTTGACGTAAGACATTTTCTTTTCCATTGGAAAAGTCCAAGCCCTCGAAACAAGGATGGTTGCGGTCGATGACCAAGCGCATAGGGTCTTTGCCACTCCAATCTCGCACATTGAGCTGGCTATGGTCTCGCTCGTCAGTTATCCTACCAACAAGAATCGCATCGTTCTCGGCGCGGAGCTTATGGGAAAGCATCTTGGTGAATGGTGTGGAAATTGCCATTCCATGAAACTCATCATCCAAGAAACCATTCGCTGTCTGGCACCATTTCAGGATAATGTATGGGCGCTGGTGGGTGTTATAGGTGATGAATCGCTTGTTGAGTTCGAGGCATTCTGCTTCTAAGATGCCAACTGTCACCTCGATGCCAGTCTCTCTTATCTTTTGAATCCCTCGACCTTGTACCTTGGCAAAAGGATCAACGCATCCGCAAACGCATCTCTTCACACCTTTTCTTATGATTAAGTCGGCACAAGGAGGCGTCTTGCCATAATGCGAGCAAGGCTCAAGGCTTACATAAATGGTAGCCTCATGCAGCAGATGCTCGTCTTCGGGTTTGACCGATGCAAAGGCATTCACTTCGGCATGGCCCTCACCGCAACGAACATGGTATCCTTCGCCGATGATTCTACCTTCGTCACTCACGATGACGGCGCCTACCATCGGATTTGGCTTGGCATTCTGTCGCCCGTTCTTCGCCAGTTGCAAGCAACGACGCATGAACCTTTCGTCTATTTCTTTTTGATTCATAACATTTTCTCCATTAAAATTACTCACTTTCGATAAAAAAACGTATCTTTGTGGCATGAAAACTTATCAGCAACTTTGGCAATCCCTCACTCCTCTTTATGATGCTGGCGAAGCACAAGCTATCGTCCGCACGGTTCTTGATGTGAAATATGGAATGACCTTGACCGATATTATTTGTGGCAAAGTTAATGAATTATCCGCAGATGAGAGCATAGAATTAGAAAAAAATGTAGAAAGACTGCAAAAAGGCGAGCCTGTGCAGTATGTGTTGGGACAAGCCGACTTCGCAGGAAGGACATTTCATGTAGAGCCAGGAGTGCTGATTCCAAGACCAGAGACTGCGGAACTTTGCCAGTGGATAACAGAAGATTATTCAAAAGAAGAAGCCTTATCTGAATCGAAAAAAACATCGTCCAAAGAAAGCAAAAAACAAATCCTTGATATTTGCACTGGCTCCGGCTGCATCGCCATAACTCTGGGACTCAACATCGCAGAATCAGAAGTGACAGGTTGGGACATTTCGGAAGATGCTCTCCGCATCGCCAAAGGAAACGCCGAGGCTTTGGAGGCTAAAAATGTAAAAATAGAGCATAAGGATGCCTTGGCTTTGCCAAAAGATAGGGAAAAATGGGACGTCATCGTGAGCAACCCACCTTATATCTGTGATAAGGAAAAGAAGGATATGGCAAAGAATGTTTTGGACTACGAACCAGACATCGCCCTTTTCGTTCCCGACGAAAACCCTTTATTGTTCTACCGTGCCATCGCCAAATATGCAGCAAAAGCACTCAAGCCTGGCGGAAGTCTCTATTTCGAAATCAATCCTATCTATGAAAGGGAAACGAGAGAAATGCTCGAAAACTTGCATTTCATCAACATCACGACAAAAAAGGATTCCTTTGGGAAAAAGAGAATGATGAAAGCTACAGCCAAAGACGAATCCAACCTTTGGAAGAACGACTCTACAGCCGAAGGAATGGTATTTGGGCTGTTGCTAGGCACTGCCATATATGCTGCCACAAAAGAAGTATATTGGATGCCTATAGGAATGCTCTTGGGTATTGCGTTCGCAAATATTAAGAAAGGGAAGAAAGAAAAGAAGAAATAATCATGGAATACGAAAGTTATAATAAACCTCACAGGGCGAAGAAGTCGATGACCGAGCAGCAGGCTCTCTTGAAGCTCACCACTCTCTGCACCCAGTCGGAGCATTGCTCGCAAGAGATGCTCGACAAGATGAAGAAGTGGGAACTGCCAGAGGATGCCATCGCTCGCAATATGGAATTCTTGACCCAGAAGAAATTCATCGACGACGAGCGCTTTGCCCGTTTTTTTATCAACGACAAGATAAAATACAATAAGTGGGGGCGTCGAAAGGTGGAACAAGCTCTCTGGATGAAGCGTATCCCAAAGGAAATCTCCGACCCGATTTTTGAGGAAATAGAGGACGACTTATACATGGAGACACTTCTACCGTTGATGAAAAATAAGTATAAGACCATCAAGGCAAAGAATGATTATGAACGTTCGATGAAACTCATCCGCTTCGCCCTGGGCAGAGGATACGGTATGGATGTCATCCATAAATGTATCAGTCTGATGAAAGAGGACGACTTGGAAAATATTGACTTGGAAGAAGAATACTAATTCAACAAAGATGCGACTCAGTATATTTGCGAAAATAATAGACCTGTTTTTCCCACGCTTCTGTCCGATGTGTGGAAATCGTTTGGTGGGGGAGGAAGAAGTAGTATGCTTATCTTGCTTGTTGTATCTGCCTCGTATGAACACCTGGGGGAATCCCTATGAAAACGAAATGGCAAAGATGTTTTGGCATCGAATGCCTATCGAGCGATGTGGTGCTCTTTTCTATTATCAAGGGCATTCCTTTGCGAGTCGTCTCGTTTATCAACTGAAGTACCAAAATCATCCCGAAGTGGGCGAGTTCTTGGGAAGAATCATGTCACGGGAAGCTCAGGAACATGACTTTTTTGAAGGGATAGATGCAATTATTCCGATACCGTTGACTCCTAGGCGAAAGCGCCAAAGGGGATATAATCAGAGTGAGGAAATCGCCAAAGGCATTCAAAAAAATACGGGATTGCCTATCCTGAATGATGTGGTGGTACGCTGTCATTTTAAGGAAAGTCAAACGAAGCATAAAGATCGTTTGGCGAGAGCAGATAATGTGAAAAATGTATTTTCGCTAGCCCCTAAGTATAAGTTGAATGAAAAGTTGGCTTCCGAGCTAAGAGGAAAGCATTTCTTGATTGTGGATGATGTTTGTACAACAGGAGCAACCATTTTGTCTTGCTGTCAGGCATTGATGAAAGCAGGCAAGATGAAGTTTAGCGTGATGAGCATTGGCTATGCAAAAGGTTAGCTTGCTCGCTTCCAATTATCGGTTATCTCTGATGAGTTAAAATCTTTTAACCCTCTAGTAGCACTGTGAATGCAAAAAGAATTGTATCTTTGCACGATAAAACTTTAATCCTTTTATGATTATGGACAAACTAAAGAAAGAATTCGCATCTAAGTTATTGAAAGTAAAGGCTATCAAATTGCAGCCTAACAACCCTTTCACATGGGCTTCTGGTTGGAAGTCTCCTTTCTATTGTGACAACCGCAAGACGTTGTCTTATCCGGAACTCCGCAATTATGTGAAGCTCGAACTCGTTCACACCATCTTGGAGCAGTTCCCAGAGGCAGAGGCAGTGGCAGGTGTTGCTACAGGTGCTATCGCACAAGGTGCATTGGTGGCAGATGAGTTGAATTTGCCTTTTGTATATGTTCGTTCAAAACCAAAGGATCATGGTTTGGAGAACCTCATCGAGGGTGAGTTGAAGCCAGGCATGAAGGTGGTAGTAGTGGAAGACTTGATTTCAACAGGCGGCAGCTCTTTGAAGGCTGTTGAGGCTATCCGCAAGAATGCTTGTGAGGTAGTGGGTATGGTGGCAAGCTATACATACGGATTCCCTATTGCTAAGCAAGCTTTTGAGGATGCTGGTGTGAAGTTGGTTACCCTTACCGACTACGAACATGTGGTTTCAGAGGCTCTTGAGACAGGCTATATTGCTCAGGAAGATGTAGAGGTTCTTCATGAGTGGCGTAAAGACCCAGCTAACTGGAAAAAATAATTTATGAGTACAAGTACTTTTGAAAGCAATATCAAACAGATTCCTCACAAGCAGGAATCTGTTTTTAACACTTTGAGTGATCTTAGCAATTTGCAGCGCCTCAAAGACAAGTTTGAGCAGGTGAAAGATCAGATTCCTGCAGACAAACGCGAACAGATGGAAAAGATTAAGGATCTCAAGTTTGATAGTGACAGCCTCTCTATCACGGCTCCTATGGTGGGCGAAATCAAGATGCGCATCATCAACCGCGAGTTCCCTAAGACGATAAAATTCGAAACGGAAAACAGCCCTGTTCCTTTTAATTTCTGGATTCAATTGCTTCCTACTAGTGATTTCTCTTGTAAGATGAAACTCACTATCAAGGCTGAACTCAACATGTTTATCAAGGGCATGGTGAAGAAACCTTTGGAAGAAGGCATCGAGAAGGTGGCAGATGCATTGGCTATGATTCCTTACCAAGATTAAAATATACGATTATGGCACATAAACTTTGGGAAAAAAACTTTGAAGTAAACAAGGAAATCGAACGCTTTACCGTGGGAAGAGACCGCGAGTTGGATCTCTATCTCGCCAAGTATGATGTGCTTGGCTCTATGGCGCATATCACGATGTTGGAGAGTATCGGCTTGTTGGAAAAAGACGAGTTGACGCAGCTTTTGGCTGAACTCAAGAACATCTATGCGATTGCCGACAAAGGTGAGTTTGTCATTGAGGAAGGTGTTGAGGACGTACATTCCCAAGTAGAGCTGATGCTCACCCAGAAGTTGGGTGATATGGGTAAGAAAATTCATTCGGGCCGTTCTCGCAATGACCAGGTGTTGGTCGATTTGAAACTCTTCACTCGTCATGAGTTGAAGGAGATCGTTGATGCAGTGAAGATTCTCTTCGATGAGTTGATTCAGAAAAGCAATCAGTATAAGGAAGTCTTGATGCCTGGTTATACCCATCTCCAGGTGGCAATGCCTTCTTCTTTCGGTCTTTGGTTTGGCGCATACGCAGAGAGCTTGGCTGATGATATGCTTTTCTTGCAGGCTGCTTATCGCATGACCAATCGCAATCCTCTGGGAAGTGCGGCAGGTTATGGTAGTAGTTTCCCATTGAATCGTACGATGACTACCCAGCTCCTCGGCTTCGACAGCATGGACTACAACGTGGTTTACGCACAGATGGGCAGAGGAAAAATGGAGCGCAATGTGGCTTTCGCCATGGCAACCGTAGCTGGAACTTTGGCAAAGATGGCTTTTGATGCCTGTATGTTCAATTGCCAGAACTTTGGCTTTGTCAAACTTCCTAAGGAGTGTACCACAGGTTCTAGCATCATGCCACATAAGAAGAATCCTGATGTGTTTGAGTTGATTCGTGCCAAGAGCAACAAACTTCAGAGCCTTCCACAACAGGTGATGCTTATCATGAACAATCTTCCAGTAGGCTATTTCCGTGACCTACAGATTATCAAGGAAGTTTTCTTGCCAGCTTTCGATGAGTTGAAGGATTGCTTGCAGATGGCTGCATACATTATTAATAAGATGGAAGTGAATGAGCATATCTTGGACGACCCACGTTACGACCCAATGTTCTCTGTAGAGGAAGTAAACCAGTTGGCTGCTAATGGAATGCCTTTCCGTGATGCTTACAAGAAAGTGGGATTGGAGATAGAGGCTGGCGAATTCAAGCCAAACAAGAATATTCATCACACCCATGAGGGCAGTATCGGCAATCTCTGCAATGGTCAGATTCAGAAGCTGATGGAGCAAACACTCTCTGAATTCCATTTCGAACGTATGGAGAATGCCGAGAAGGAACTTCTGAAGTAAAGAACAAAGCACCAAGAATTCAATTGTTATAAGACAATGACACAGAAGTATTCTTATACATCATGCAAAGGAATTCTTATATATAATAAGATGAAAGAAACAGCGAACCAATATCTGGCTGTTTCTTTCACCTTTTTTCTTATATTTCTTTTGTCTTCTTGTGGGGCGGAAGATAGTATCAGCCGGAAATATCCTTGTCAATTTATCTTCAAAACCCAATTTCATCCAGGCACAAGCATAGAGACTGCTCTGAATGGCCCAGGCTCGTATGCCTTTGTCAGTGCTGAACGGAAAATGGGAATTTGGCACATTTACTCCACATTGAATGATGGAAAGAACCAAACGGAGGACATAACACTTTCTACTGCTGCAGAAAACTATGCAAATTATAGTTATATTGGTGCAGGAAATCATAAGGATGCCACTAAAAATGGTTTTATCCTTGGACAAACCAACTTTAATGGATTAGTGGCGTGGGATCGACAGTGCCCTAATTGTATCATTCGTTATGGAGGAACCAATTACCCATTGGAATGGACGGGGAATCGCCAATCAGTGATTTGTAGTAAGTGCCAGCGTTCCTATTCCTTGGAAACAGGTGCCATAACAGAAGGAGAGAAAGGGGAGGCGCTCATGAGGTATCGTGTCGCTTATGGAGGAATAGGGAGTATCTTGACTGTTGGCAATTAGCTGTAAAATGGGAAGAAAAACAAGAAAATGACAAATCTGAGTCTTAAAATTTGTAAATCTTTTGGCGGTTACAAGAAATAGCACTATCTTTGCACTCGCAATTACGCGGAAATAGCTCAGTTGGTAGAGCACAACCTTGCCAAGGTTGGGGTCGCGGGTC
>CAVKNU010000133.1:0-7295 GCA_963657465.1 Lachnospiraceae bacterium | reverse complement strand
GCTCCTTTTGCCGAGTGTTCTGACGTTCTCTGACTGCAGTCTGTTCTTTTGCCATTATCTTAAATCTTTTAACTATTTTCTATTACATGAATTTACTTTCTTGGTGAAAGCTCAAATGCAAAGATACGATTTTATTTGAAATTATTCGCATTTTTCAGATATTATTATTAATTTTGCACGCAATCCTAAAACGATTAAACGTTGAACACAAGAATGAATACCGAAGAAAAGGACTTTATTCAGAAACTTCAAGATGGTGATGAGAAGGCTTACGGAATGCTCTACGAACAGCATTATGCCCTATTGTGTCATTTTGCGAATTTCTACCTACACGACAAGTTTATCGCAGAAACGGTGGTGGAAGACGTCATTTTCCATCTTTGGGACAATCGTGAGAATCTCAACATCAACATTTCGCTTCGCAGCTACCTGACCCGAGCTGTGAGGAACAAATGCTTGGACCATCTCAAGTTGAAACGAAACAAAACGGAACAAGCCGTGTCCACCCTTTCTGAAGGCACCACATTCTACATCGACAACAGAACATCCACCGACTCTCCCTTCGAGACCTTGCAAGCCATGGAACTGGAGGAAAAACTGGAAGAGGCCATCAACAGCCTACCTAAAGAATGCAAAACCGTGTTTCTAAAGAGTCGAATGGAAAACAAAAAGAATCAAGAAATTGCAGAAGAACTAGGAATCTCCATCAACACTGTGAAGTATCATCTGAAGAATGCACTCAAGGTGCTGCGTGAGAAACTAGAGAAATATTTAGCCATTTTCGCTTGTTTTTTGTTAATGAACTAAAAAAAACACGTTTCACGCTACACTTTTATTTTCCTATTTCGTCAACAATTCAAAAAGATACGTTTGTATGGATAAAATTCAATTGGAAGAACTAATCACTAGATACTTCAACAACCACTTAAATCCGGAAGAAGAAAAGTGGATGGCAACAGCTACCCCCAAAGAGTTGGACAGCTACGACAGTAAAGCTGCCTACAACCGTTTTTTGCATAAGATTTCGATGGCAAGCGAAAACAAAGCCATCCCTGTAGGCGGAGGCTCACGCTCCATCTCTTTCTATAAATGGATAGGTGGCATTGCGGCTTCGCTCCTCGTGCTCTTCGTCTCCACATACTTCTCTTACCAACAAGGACAAAACAAGATACAAGGATCCTTCGCTGACATCGTGGTCACCACGCCCAATGGTTCCAGCACCCAGGTGAATCTCCCGGATGGTTCGGTGGTCATGCTGAATGCCGGTTCCAAGATCACCTACTCACAAGGTTACGGAGTGGCCAACAGAGCCGTAAAGATTCAGGGAGAAGGCTATTTTGAAGTAAAGAAAGACAGCACCAAGCCTTTCACGGTCGTATCAGACAACGTCATTGTGAAAGTGTTGGGCACGAAGTTCAATTTCCGCGATTATCCCAAAGACCCAACTGCCTTTGTCGCTTTGGACGAAGGCAAGGTCAACATGACCAGCATTGCCTCTCAACAGCAAGTCACGCTCAAACCAACTCAACACGTCATTCTGAACAAGCAATCGGGCAAACTCTCGCTCGGAGAGACCAATTCCCTCGCCAACAAAGGCAGATGGAATGAAGGCGTATTGGCTTTCAACGGCGAATCTCTCCATGAAATCACAGCCGTTCTGGCAAGAACTTACGACGTGACTTTCTCGTTCAAGAATGCCAGCAAGGGTTCGCTTCATTTCTATGGAATCTTCTATAAGAACACCCAAAGCATCAAAGACATCATGGATGCATTGACCGCCACGGGTAATCTCAAATACCAAATAAGAGGAAAAAACATCACGATTTATTAGAAAAAACACTGTCTTTTTGAAAGAAATCACATTTTTTCAAAAAAATATATGCGAATCACTACCCCAAAGAAAAGCACAGTCGTCTTACAAGCGTATTTTAAACACCTATAATTACACAAACTTATATCTATTAATGTTATGGAGATAAAAAAGCAGATGTTATTAACTGCTGCAGCTTTGTGCATTAACATGGGTGCAATGGCACAGAATGTGAACATGCAGAATGTCACAGTCAAGCAAGCACTCAACAAACTGCAACAGAATTGTGGTTATTCATTTGTCTATGAAGCAAAAGACTTGAATACCAACAAGAAAGTTTCCGTAAAAGCCAACAGTTGCGCAGAAGCAATTGAGCAAGTTTTAACTGGTCAAAACGTTACTTACACGATTAAAGGTAAGAACGTGGTCATTGCTAAGGCTTCCTCTAAATCCACCAATCCTCAGCACACCCAGCAACATGAAGGCAACCAGCGCAACGTGAAAGGTGTTGTGAAAGACGCCAATGGTGAACCTATCATTGGTGCAACCATCCGCGTGAAAGGTCATGAGAGTAATGGTACCATCTCTGATATGGATGGTAACTTCTCCATCAATGTAGCCCCTGGCGAAGAATTGGAAGTTTCTTACGTGGGTTACAACACTCGCTTGGTCAAGGCAGGCAATTCTTCTTCATTAAGCGTTATTATGAAAGAAGACAACAAGGCCCTAGAAGAGATTGTTGTCGTTGGTTACGGTACTCAGAAAAAGGTTTCTGTGACTGGTGCCATGGCAAGTACCAAAGGTGATGACTTGGCTTCTGTTCCAACACCTAACGTGACCAATACCTTGGCAGGCCGTCTCCCAGGTCTTATCTCTTACAACCGAAGCGGTGAGCCAGGTTATGATGACGCTGGCCTTCTCATCCGTGGTGCCAGCACTATTGGCAACGCATCTCCATTGCTCGTAGTGGATGGTGTGGCCGACCGTGCAGGTTCCTTAGGTCGATTAGACCCTAATGATATTGAAAGCATCACCATCTTGAAGGATGCATCTGCAGCCATCTACGGTTCGCGTGCAGCGAATGGTGTCATCTTGGTTACTACCAAGCGTGGCAACAAGGGCGACTTAAAGGTGCAATACACAGGTAATGTCGGTCTCAGCTCACCTACTGTTTTGCCAAAGATGTGTAATTCCGCACAATACGCAGAGTTGTTGAACGAAATCAACCCTGGCAAATATACAGCAGAGGAAATCCAGAAGTTCAGAGACGGAAGCGACCCAGTGAACTACCCTAACATTGACGCTTTCGACCTCATGCTGAAGCCTGCCGTGCAGACACAGCACAACGTTTCTGCCAGCGGTGGCGGTAAGATGGTTTCTTACTACCTCTCTTTGGGTTATCAGTACCAGGACAACTATTATAAGAACAGTGCTAGTAACTACAACCAGTACAACTTCAGATCCAACATCGACATCACTCCATCCGACCTCTTGAAGTTCAGCGTGAATGTAGCCTTCCGCCAGGAAGATCGCAATTCTCCTGTCACAGGTTCTGAGGACATTTGGCGTTACTTGATTAAATACAACCCAATGGTCAACGTTTGGTACCCTGGCACTGATTATGGCACCGTGTCTTCTAAACAAGACAACTTCTCACCAGCCACAGGTATGGACAACACCATGGGTTATCAGCGCGACCGTCGCTCTTATCTCAATGCCGACCTCACCATGCACTGGGAAATGCCTTGGATAACAAAAGGACTCTCTGTAGATGCAGGATTCTACATTGACCGCACAGACGTGTTCTACAAGAATTTCCAGAAGAAGTTCTATCTCTATTCTTACGAGAACAATGAATACGTTCCTGTGCAGCAGGGACAGAACATCTTATCAGAGAACATGAACCAGACTTTGGGAATCACCATGAATGCCCGCATCAACTACAAGCGCACTTTCAATGAGGTACACAACTTGAACGCATTCGTGGCTTGGGAGCAGTACAAGAGCCGTTACGACTACTTGTATGGTCGCCGTCAGAACTTCGTCTCTACTTCCATCGACGAACTCTTCGCCGGAGATTCCAATACAGCCACTAATGATGGTACAGCATCAGAGACCGCTCGTCTCAACTACTTCGGACGTGTAGATTACGACTACGCAGGCAAGTATTTGTTCCAGTTCAACTGGCGCTATGATGGTTCAGAGAACTTTCCACGTGGCAATCGCTTTGGTTTCTTCCCTGGTGTTTCGCTCGGTTGGCGTATTTCCGAGGAGAAATTCTGGAAGGAGCACGTAAAGTGGATGGACTACCTCAAGTTCCGTGCATCTTGGGGACAGATGGGTAATGACAAGGTTTCAGCATTCCAATACATCACTGCCTACACATTCACCAACCCTGGCGTATTCGGTGCCAACGGTGGCAAGATCAACACCGGTTTGAAGCTCAACCGAACAGCCAACCCTAACATTACGTGGGAGGTGGCCGACACTTGGAACGTCGGTGTAGAATCACAGTTCCTCAACTACTTCAACTTCGAGGGCGACTTCTTCGTAACCAAGCGTAGCAACATCTTGACTGCTCGCAACGCTGCTATCCCTGAGTACGCAGGTCTCTTGCTCCCAGACGAAAACATCGGTAAGTGTAAGAGCATCGGTACAGAGTTCAGCTTGGGTTACAACCGACAGCTCAACAAGGACTGGGCACTCCACTTGAGTGGAAACTTCTCATACAGCCACGGTACGATCGACTACATCGATGAGCCAGCAGAGACCTTGGAATGGCAGCGTCGTACAGGCAAGACCATCGGTACGCAAGGTAGCAACTACTTGATGTACGAATCACTCGGCATCTTCCGCACCCAGGAAGAACTGGATGCTTATCCACACCTTTCCGACGCACGAGTAGGCGACGTAAAGTTTAGAGATGTCAACGGGGATGGTAAGATTGACGGCGACGACAAGGTGAGAATGGACAAGCCTGCCGTGCCAGAAATCATGTATGGTATCAACCTCGGTGCCAACTACAAGAATTGGAGCTTGAGCATGTTGTGGCAGGGAGCCGCACGTGTTTGGCAATACACATTCATGGAAGCAGGTGTAATCGGAAACTTCACCAAGGACTTCTACGACAACCGTTGGACAGAAGACAATCCTAACGCTAAGTATCCTCGCACATACAACCGTGACTATACTGTAACTGGTGGTGGAAGCTACCGCAACTCTTTCTGGCTTAACAATGCGTCTTACTTGCGTCTGAAGAGCTTAGAGTTGTCATACAACTGTCCTAAGACTTGGTTCAAGGGTACCCCAATCTCAGGAGTACGCCTCAGCCTCACAGGCTACAACCTCCTCACTTTCACGGGCATCAAAAACATCGACCCTGAGACTCAGGAGAACAGCCAAGGATGGGCAGCATGGAACACTCCACAATCTAGAGTTTATAATTTCGGAATTAACATCACCTTTTAATTAGTAGAAGCATGAAATCATATATTAAGATATTATCTTTAGGATTCATGGCAACAGCGATGTTGGCTTCTTGCGCCGACATCCTGGACAAGAAACCTCTGACTGAAATTTCAGACAACGACCTCTGGTCAGATCCTGCCTTGGTGCAGTCATTTGTCAACTCACGCTACAACCAAGTGGGATGCAGCGCTGCCGAGTCAATGCAAAGTTCCATCGTTGATGAGACTGAGCTCTGTTGGCTTCGTAGTTGCGAGGTTCACAATTTTGCTCGTGTAAGTCCTACCGACTTAGGTAGAATGAACGGTGCATGGTATGGCTGGGACAACCGTTCCTGGAGCACCAAATGGACCAACATTTCCAACTGCAACATTTTCTTCGAACATGTAGATAATGTAACTTTCGCTGACGAGACCGTAAAAACCAAGTTGATGGGACAGGTTCGATTCATCCGTGCCTTCGAGTACTGGGATCTCATCGCTAGATGGGGCGGCGTGCCTATCATCACCAAGAGTTTCACCATCAACGACCAAGCTGAGATTGTGGACCAAAAGCGAAACACTTACAAAGAGTGCATCGACTTCTTGGTACAGGAACTTGACCAAGCTGCCAAGGAACTTCCAGCAACCTGGGATGGCGACGACTACGGACGCGCTACAAGTGCGGCAGCATTGGCACTCAAGTCTAGAATCTTGCTCTATGCAGCAAGTCCTCTCATGAACGAAGGAGTGAAGACTCCAGAGGTAGGCTATACAACTCCAGAAGCTGACAGATGGCAAAAAGCTGCCAACGCAGCAACTGCAGCTCTTGACGCAGCCGTCAACGCAGGTTATGCGCTCTACAACTTGAACAGCGACCCATCCAAGAACTATCAGATGATTTTCATGGACAATACTGCTGCCAACAAGGAAACTTTGTTTGCTCGCATGGGAACCAGCAGTGCCGACGGTGAGAGTATTTCTAGTTGTGACCAATACAACAACCCTAACGGCTATGGTGGTTGGGGCGGCAACTGCCCATTGCAGGAGTTGGTTGACGATTACGAAGTAGTGAAAGGTGGCGTAGCTTCTAAGTTCGATTGGAGCAACAAGGAAGAAGCAGCAAGCCCATACGAGAACCGTGACCCTCGTTTCTATGCTACAATCTTGTATGATGGAGCTAAGTGGATGTCAAGAAACCTTGAAACTTACTTCGATGTTGACGCTAATGGAAACATTACGGGTGGTGGTCGAGATACTCGTTATGGTAACGACAGCTGGAACACTTCACCTACAGGCTACAACATGAAAAAGTTCATGGATGAGGATTATGCTCTTAACTCATGGAACTTCTGTGCTCGCAACTGGATTCACCTCCGCATGGCTGAGCTTTATCTCAACAAGGCAGAAGCTCTCTGCCACACAGGGGATGAAAATGGTGCTAGAGAGGCTCTCAATGCTGTAAGAAAGCGTGCAGGAATGCCTGACGTAACAGCTAGTGGCGAGGAATTACTCGAAGCAGTAAAGCATGAGCGCCGCATTGAGTTTGCTTTCGAAGAGCAACGCTATTTTGATGTTCGTCGTTGGAAAGAGGCTCCTAAGTATTTCGGCAAGACCGTTCACGCCATCACCATCAAGAAATATCCTGACGGAAAGAAGACTTATCAAGTGGATGAGTTGAGAAGTCAGGTTGGTGGCGATCGCAAATGGGACGACAAGATGTACTGGTTGCCTATCACCAAATCTGAAATGGACAAGAACCCTAACTTTGTACAGAATCCTGGATATTCCAAGTAAATACCAGATGTCTGACAAATAGCATAGGAAGGTAAAAATTGTTTTTCAGGACTACCATACAATCTGCCTCGATTTTTTATCGAGGCAGTTTTTTGTTCCCTTTATTCTTTTAGGATACCAAGACTTTGTGTCCTTATTTGAAAAATACAAAGACTTCTTTCATGCAAGGCATATTATTCAGAACTGAGATATATTATTCCTTGAACAAGTCATCTGCCACCACCTCGCTCTGCACCCGATTCCAA
>CAVKNU010000132.1:0-7334 GCA_963657465.1 Lachnospiraceae bacterium | reverse complement strand
CGCGTGAGAGTGTTGTAGATCAATAATTTCTGTTCCATACGTATGAACCTTTCTTATTATATGTTATTACTTATGGGTGCAAAGTTAATGCTTTTTTTCGAGTTATCGGACATAGTTGCTACTTTTTTATAGGAAAAGCTTGCGTGGGTCAGAATAAACAACCCAACCAAGTTCCCTTTTGGTTATGTTATTGAACTGAGTGCCAGCGAGAAAGATGAGGTGGTCAAAAATTTTGACCAGTTCAATTCGATGAAGCACTCTACGGTCTTCGCCGACAACCTGCCTATCAGAATGCAGAAGATGACATTCGGCGTAAACCTAGGATTCTTCAATTAGTAGATCATAAAAACATCGCCCTAGCGACCCATATGGCATCGCTAGGGCGATTAACGTTCGTCGCTACTACCGATGAGGGGGTGATCGCTATAGCGACGAGGCTCCATCGGTAGTAGGGGCTGAAATACTGTGTTACTTGGCTGCAAATCCCCTAAAAATACCACTTAGAGCCAAACTGGTAGATAACAAAGTGGCTCTAAGTGGCATTTTTAACACACTTAGAGCCACTTTATCGGTGCTTATTCTGCCAAATCGAGGTAAAAAGAGGGCGATTTGGCAAAATATACCCCATCCTATCTGTGTCTCGCTTGCCAAAGATGCCAGCATCCTCGGCATAAAGACAGAACACCAATCTTACACATAATATATTAAGGTAACGGAGCGACTGAGGGTCGTCGACATCATACTGAGACACAAAGGCATCATAGAGCTTGCCCACGATTTCCCCTGCCTTCCCATTTCTTGGCGAAAGCAGCGGCAGCTTTTCGTTGTTGCTTCTCTGTATTCATGATGAAATGCTTATTTGAGGACAAAGATACTATTTCCTTCGATAAATATGCAACACCTTATGCAATATTGCCTCCGTATTATACTTCTTTTACATTCTAGTACAAATATTAAGCAAAAATCGCCCATTTTACCCCATACCAAGGCTACACCTGCTCCGTACCAACTCCGTACCCTCTCCGTACCAAGTCTTAGATTAGCCAACAAATGTTAAGAGCTTTGCAAAGCACCTGCATAATTATTCACATTCGCATGAAATATGGGATTCCTTTGCATAAAATTCCCCATTCCTTACCTATATATTAAAAATAATGTGTAACTTTGCAGCCGCATAAAGTTACAGAATATTTTGGCGACCCTATATCGCCTAAGAGTATAAAGAAAGAAGAAAATGGCATATACAAGACTGACTGCTGCCGAAGCCGCAGCAATGATTAACGATCAAGATAACATCGGACTAAGTGGTTTTACTCCTAACGGCGTGCCTAAGGCTACCTTCCGCGAACTCTCCAAGAGAGCCATCGCAGAGCACGAGGCAGGCAGACCATTCCAAGTGGGTATCTTGACGGGAGCTTCTACCTCACAGAGCATCGAAGGTGACATGGCTGCAGCCCATGCCATCAAATTCCGTGCGCCATTTTCTACCAACAAGGACTTCCGCACCCATACCAATCTCGGTGAGATAGACTACGAGGACATGCACCTCGGACACATGGCTGAGCGCCTTCGCCGTGGATTCTATGGTGAGATAGACCTTGCCATCATCGAGGTCAGCGACTTAGAAGAAGGTGAGACTACCTGTAAGGCTTTCCTTACTTCTGCTGGTGGTATCGTGCCAACCATCGTTCGCTTGGCAAAGAAGGTGCTCATTGAGAAGAATACTTTCCATAGCCCTGCCTCTCGCTATCTGCATGATGTGTATGAGATTGCCGAATGCCCATTCCGTGAGCCTATCCCTATCCTCCATGTGGGCGACCGCATCGGTAAGGAATATGTGGAGATTGACGCCCATAAGATTGTAGGCGTCGTGGAATGCAACATCCCAGAGGAGGCTCGTGCCTTCAAACCACTCGACCCAGTGACTGAGCAGATGGGACACAACGTGGCTGATTTCTTGGTCAGCGACTTGAAGAAAGGCCATATTCCTCCACAGTTCTTGCCATTGCAGAGCGGTGTAGGTGTTACCTCGAATGCCGTTCTAGAGGCGTTAGGACAGAATCCGAATGTACCTGTATTTAGTGTTTATACCGAAGTGGTGCAGGATGCCGTAGTAAAATACATGCGTGAAGGCAGAATCAAGGATGCCTCTTGCTCTTCGCTCACTGTGACCAACGATACCTTAAAAGAGGTATATGATGACATCGACTACTTCAAGCAGCACCTCACCATCCGCCAGAGCGAGATTTCCAACTCTCCTGAGGTTATCCGCCGACTGGGTGTCATCGCCATGAACACTGCTATCGAATGCGACATCTATGGCAATGAGAACTCCAGCCATATCTGCGGCAGCAAGCTGATGAACGGTATCGGTGGCTCTTGCGACTATGAGCGCAATGGTTACATCTCTATCTTCACTACCCAAAGTACCACCAAGAATGGTTGCATCTCTGCCATCGTGCCAATGTGTAGTCATGTGGATAGCACCGAGCACGATGTGGATGTCATCGTTACCGAGCAAGGTGTAGCCGACCTCAGAGGCAAGGGTCCTTTGCGCCGTGCCAAGGAAATCATCGAGAACTGTGCTCACCCAGACTATCGCCCAATGCTTCGTGAATACCTGAAGTTTGCAGAGAAGGGGCATGAGCCACAGAGCATGAGAGCAGCACTCGCCATGCACGACACCTTCTTGAAGAAGGGAGACATGCGCCTGACCGATTTTGGCGAATATTTAAAATAAAGATGAAAGAAAAACTATTTCTTATGATCATATCGGCTCTTATCTTCGCTAGTTGCGGACATAAGAGCCCATCTATTTCATCCTCTACGGGTGAAAACAAAAACAACTTGCCCAAACAAGTACGATTAATCGGCACTACTCCCGTGAAGAACCAAGGAGAAAGCGAACTCTGTTGGGCATACGGCATGCTGGCAACCATCGAGAGTGAGCATATCATGAAAGGGGATTCCGTCAACCTCTCCGTGGCCTACATCGCCAGAATGATACTTCAAGACAAGGCCTTGGAATATTATTTTTCCCAAGGCAAGAAACCTATCAACATGAGAAACATGGGCTCCATGCTTATACATTATATAGAAAGGTATGGTGCAGAACCCTACGATAGCTATGAAGATCCTAAGCATGTCAACTACCAAGTGCTTTGCAGAAAGATAGAGCATCTCTGCGATGGAGCCATCAGCAAAAAGATAGGTATCGCCCAACTCACAGAGCATCTAAACGCTCTCCTTGATCAAGAGATGGGATACATGCCTGCCAAAAGAGTGCACATGCTAGGAGCCGAATACACTCCATTGGAATTTGCCCATAGTGTTTGCTATCCCGAAGAATATGTTTCACTCACCAGTTTCACCCACCACCCCTTCCGTGAATACTTCGCCCTCGAAGTGCCCGACAACCAACAGCATGATGTTTTTCTCAATCTTCCCCTCGACGAACTGATGGCGCATATTCTAAAAGCCATAGAGCAGGGACATCCCGTGTGCTGGGAAGGGGATATCAGTGAACCAGGTTTCATTCACGCCAAAGACAACTATGTAGATCTCCCATCTTCGGTACTTCCAGTGACACAAGCTTCACGTCAGAAAGAGTTTGAACAACTGAACACCACCGACGATCACGTCATGGAAATCATCGGAACCTTTCTCAAAGGCAAGCAGCGTTACTATGTGTGCCGAAACTCATGGGGCAAGGAATGGGGCAATCAAGGACTTGTTTATCTCTCAGAAGACTATATCAAACTGAAAACAATAGCCGTCTATATGAGCGAGAACGCCTTCCTATCCACCCCACCTACGAAAGAAGCTTGATATAGGTCAAATATATGCTCTAAAGCAGTTGTGTGCGCACACACATAGTTGATTTATATCAAAAAAAGGGGCTTTTTAGTATATTTTCCTTTGAAAGATTTGGAAGATACCCGAAATCGTCGTACCTTTGCATCGTCAATAAGACAAAAGGTTATTAGGTTTTTAGGTTAAGATTGTTAGTTGTTTATAGGTTTTAGTTATTAGGTAAATAAAGATTGTAAATTCAAGGACAACAGGTATTAGAACGTAAGGTAAAGAAAAGATTGTTTATTCAAGGACGACGAAAGGTATTAGATTAGGTAAAAAAAGATTGTTGGTTGGTTGTTTGATTTAGGTTATTAGTTTTAAAGGTTAGAAAGATTATGGGATTAACAATGATGATTGCCTGGGCAGCAGCATTTACTGCTTCAGGCTACGTGATGGAGAAGAACTTACGAAAGTAAACCTCTCCGAGTTATGGAAAATTTGGGAACACAGAACTCAAGGTGCGCAATATCGACTAGTTTCGAGGTTGCGCACTTTTTTTTAGCTTTTTATTTTGTATTACCAACGAAAAGTCGTATTTTTGCACATATTTATAATATAAAGCAATATCGATATGGCTAGACATCCTCTTTGGACTGATGAATACTGGTTGTTGCTATTGCAACTTTACCAGAAAAAGCCGATGGGCGTGAAACCTCTCTTCTCGAAGGGAATGGTTGACCTGAGCCTGCAATTGCATATTCCTCCAAGATACTTGCATGAGCAGATGTTCAAACTACGAATGGTCACCCCAAGAATCAAGAGACTATGGGATTTATATGGCAATAACTCCCGTAAGCTCTCACATGACATCAACTTACTGAAGAAGATGAATGGCTGTGGCAATGCCAAGGATTTTTATGCAGGCGTGGAAGTGAAAGAATCTTTCGAGCACGACTGGCGACCGCTCTCTGTAGAGCCGTCGCTTACTCTTGTGAAATTGATTATCATTTTAGACCTTTACTTCCAACTCACCCCCATCACCATGGTGGAAGAGACACCTGAAATCATAGACTTAGCCAAGCTCATCAAAACAACCCCAAAAATGATAGCAGAGGTGATGGGCGTGTTTCAATATTGCGACCCTTATCTCAATCGCGAGAAAAAAACAGAAAGTCCTTTGCTAGATGCTTGCGAGCAAATCTGGCAGAGATACGGAAATGGAAATCCAGATAAGCTATATCAATTAGCTAACGAACTAAAAGAATACTTCAAATGACTCAAAAACTCATTCAGACACAGGAACAAAAACTCCAACAGCTACAAAAGCTCTCCGCCCAACAAATGTTGCAGGTAAAGCTTCTAGAGATGCCCCTCACCGAACTAGAGGACAGCATCAATGCTGAACTGGACGATAATCCTGCCCTGGAAAGCGAGAATCCAGACGATGCCCTCATCAATGAAAGCAACAATGAGGAGGATAATCTCATGCTGGACGACAACTCTGAAAACAGTAATGATGAAGATGCATACGAGGCACAAACGGAGAAAGAGGAACGAGAAGATGCCCTCGACTCTGCATTGGAGAACATCGGACGTGACGATCAAATGCCCGACTACAATACGGAGCAATACAACAACCAAAATGCCGACTATGAAGAGATGGTATATGGCGATACCACTTCTTTCTATGACAAATTGAAAGAACAGATGGACATGCAAGTATTGTCTGACAAAGAGAAGGATGCGATGGAATATCTCATCGGTTCATTGGACGACGACGGATTGCTTCGCAAAGACCTAGATAGTATCTGCGATGAGCTTGCCATCTACCAAAACATAGACATCAGCGAAAAAGAACTGGAGCACGTACTCCACATTCTACAGACATTCGACCCTGCCGGCGTTGGTGCCAGAAGCTTGCAAGAATGCCTATTGCTACAAGTGAAACGACTTCCTAGAGGTGTACTCCGAAAGACCATGGAAGAAGTTTTCACGGACTACTTTGAGGAATTCACCAAGAAACATTGGGACAAAATAAAGACTGGCCTGGAGCTAAACGACACGCAACTAGAAACCTTACAAGAGGAAATTCGCAAGTTGAACCCAAAGCCAGGAGCTTCCTTAGGAGAGACAGAAGGCAGGAGCATGCAACAAATCACGCCCGACTTCATCATAGATACGGACGATGATGGCAATGTCACCTTCACCCTCAACCGAGGTAACATACCACAGCTCACGGTTTCTCCTTCGTTCACCGATATGATAGACACCTATCGCAGCAACAAGGGCAACATGAGCCGACAAGACAAGGAAGCATTGCTCTATGCCAAAGAGAAAGTGGATAAGGCCCAAGGCTTCATAGAGGCTATCAAACAACGACGCCACACCCTTATCGTTACGATGAAAGCCATTATCGACATCCAAAGGCGATTCTTCCAAGATGGAGACGAAGCCGACCTCAAGCCGATGATTCTCAAGGATGTAGCCGATAGAACGGGGTTAGACATCAGCACCATCTCACGAGTAAGCAATGTGAAGTATGCCCAAACCAAATGGGGCACCTTCCCTCTGAAGTTCTTCTTCACAGACAGCTATACTACCGAAGACGGCGAAGAGATGTCAACACGCAAAATCAAACTCGCACTCCAAGAGATTGTAAAGCACGAAGACAAGAAAAAGCCTCTCAGTGACGAGGCACTTGCCAAGATGCTTAAAGAAAAAGGATTCCCTATCGCACGACGCACTGTAGCGAAATACAGAGAACAATTTGGCATACCAGTAGCACGATTAAGACGAGAAATCTAGAGAGAGAGAATTTATATATTTACAATAGTAGTTATGAAAGAGAAGCAAATCATATTGACTGCACGAATCATGAGCATGATTTTCACTCCGTTCTATCTTCCCTTGGTAGGACTGGTGATGCTATTCATGTTCAGCTATATGTCATTGTTACCACTGATATACAAGCTTTCCATGATACTGACAGTCTATGTTTTCACCATTTTGTTTCCATCGGTATTGATACATTTGTATCGCCATTTTCAGGGATGGACTTCCAGAGAACTTGGCAAAAAGGAGCGACGCATTGTTCCCTATCTCATCTCCATCTTGTGCTATTTCGGCTGTTTTTTCCTGATGGAATACCGCAATACGCCTCGTGTCATCAGTATCATTCTGGTGGCAGCCTTGGCTATCCAAATGGTTTGTGCCTTCATCAATATTTGGTGGAAAATATCCACGCACACTGCTGCCATTGGAGGAGTGGCAGGAGCCTTGTTAGCTTATTCCATCGGATTCGGATTCAATCCGATGTGGTGGCTTTGCATCGTACTGCTCGTAGCAGGCATTGTAGGCACTGCTCGTATGATTCTTCGCCAACATAGTCTCTCGCAAGTCGTGGCAGGGTTCTTTGTAGGACTTATTTGTGCCTTCAGCATTATTTAGTCCTTCTCTCATACAAATACAAAAATATTCATATATCATAAATATAAGAAGAAATGAAACCATTAGTAAGCATTATCATGGGCAGTACCAGT
>CAVKNU010000131.1:0-7414 GCA_963657465.1 Lachnospiraceae bacterium | reverse complement strand
GAAATAGCCTTCGCCCTTAGCAATGTTGCGCTTTGTTTCATCAGTGATGATATCACCAAGGGCAAGCCCGTGTTGAGAATCGTAGAGATTGACTTCTTGAAGAATAAACTCTAATACTTCAAGACTCAAAAATAAGACAAAAATCCCTGTATCTATGGATAAATTCCATCAGATGCAGGGATTTTTAACTTCGTAACTTTGGCTTTTTGCTTATTTTTTTGTAACTTTGTCCACACAAAAACCATAAAACAAAAACATGAAACTAAACAAGATATTTGCAATAGTAAACTTTTGCCTCATCAGCTTACATACTCTGGCAAACGGAATCAGTTTGCAGAGCAAGCTCTACTCGGTAAAAGATGGTATGATATGCAATACTGTCAATGCCGTCACCCAAGACAAGGATGGATACATCTGGCTAGCCACCGCCAATGGATTCAGCCGATTCGACGGATACTCTTTCGTCAACTTCAGCCAGCTAGGCATTGGAGACAAAACTGAAACTGCACCCAACATCTCCCTCCTGCTCAATGACAAGCACAACGGATTAATCTGGGGATACACCACACAACAATCCATATTTTGCTATGAGCTATCCAAAGGTAGATTTGTTGACTATACTGGCATTGGCGACATCAACCGCCCATTTTTGGACAAGTGTACCACTTACGATGGCATGTGGCTCTACTCCTCGGAGTTTGGTGCCCGACACATTATATATAATGATGGTAAGTTTACCTCCAAGGACTATACTGTAGAGAATGGCTTGCTACAAAGCGCAAACCTAGCCTTGTTCGAAGACAAGAACCACATCATCTGGATGGCTTCTGACAAAGGACTTCAGCGAATACTTCCCGATGGCAAGATACAGGTGCTTACCAAAAACCAAAACATCAAATACCGCACCATCAACGACCAGTACTTTGCCGTCATGAACGATAAGGGCGACGCTACCCTCTTCAATCTCGACGGCAAGGTATTGCTCCGCTCTCACCTCCCAGCAGCCATGCCAATCATCGGCAAGTCGAGAGCCACTATGATATGGAAGGGGGCTTGGTATATATTCTCTAATGGAGACACATACGCCATGGACTTGAAAACGGGTAGATTCTTCAAGCCTGAGATTCAGATAAAAGGTGTCCACGACAAGAACCTCCTACCTTCCTATTATTGCTTCTATGACAAGCGAGGCAATCTCTACCTGTTTGGCAAAAACGGATGGATGAAGAAGTTGCATCTGATGGATGACCATGCCCTCATCACTGCGAGAGGCCGCAACTTCTCCGTAGCTGAAGATGCCTTTGGCAGACTCTTCATCGCCTCTTACGGCAATGGCCTCTATGTGTACACCCCAAAGGAAGACAAGCTGGAACATTTCTCTGCCCAAGACAAAAACCCACTTATCGGCACTGACTTCTTGCTCAACATCTATATCGATCGTTACAACTGCGTGTGGCTCACCACTAGTTATGGCATATATTGTCTCACCGAAATAGACGGTCTGAACAATAGATATGTGAAACTAGTGGACAAACCAGCCAACGAATGGAACAATTTCGTAAGGCACATTAATTATATAGGCGCCAACAAGCTCGTTGTCTCATCCAAGACCAACGAGACTTATCTATATGACATCAATTCGGGCAATATATCCCCATTGCTGCATACAGACGCCCCCGTTTACGCTTATAAGAAAGATAAACAGGGACATACTTGGATTGCTACAAAAGGAGCAGGTCTGATAGTAGATGGAAAGAAGTATGACACCAAGGAGCCTATCAACAAACTCCCTACCGACAAAATATACGACTTCGCCTTCGACCAATACGGCCGAACATGGATTGCCACATGGGAAAACGGATTGATGCTTACCCAATACCAAGGTGACAAGCCTCTCAAATTTGAGCTGTTCCAAACAGAAGACAACAAGGAGAGACAAATACACGACCTCCTATTGGATAAGGAAGGAAGGCTCTGGGCTTCCACCAACAAAGGTGTTGTCATGATAGATACCAAGAAGAAGCATATCACGGCAAAAGATTTTGTACACTTCAACAGTACCACCTGCAACCTACCTAACAACCAATTCATCTGCGGTCTCGAAGCCAAGGATGGCACACTGTGGTTTGGCACGAACAGCGGCGTATTGCACTGTCATTATCACCAAGCAACCAATAAGCTCACCTTCGAGCTTTTCAACACTGCCAACGGACTCATTAACAACACAGTCCGCACCTTGGCAGAAGACAAGGCTGGCGACATTTGGGTCACCACCGAGGAAGGACTCTCTCGCATCAACCGCAAAACCAAGAAGATGAAGTCATTCGTCCTAGGCAACAGTTTCTCTGAAAACGCATATACAGAGAACTGTGCAGCCTACTTACCTGATGGCACCTTGGCGTTCGGTTCCGAGAATGGCTTTCTTCTCATCAAGCCTGAACCTGCCAAATACAACAAGAATACCCCACTGAAGGCTACCATCACTGATATGACCATCAATGGCATCTCCGTGTACAACAAGGAGATGGAAGGCATCATGGACAAGGCTCTCAACTATACCAAGGAAATTACCCTGCCTCACGACAAGAACTCGCTCAGCATCTCCTTCTCCAACTTCTTCTATCCAGAGATAGGCAGCACGATGTACCAATACTACCTGGAGGGACTTGACAAGGACTGGAGACCGATGACGAGCATCAACCACGCCGACTTCAGCGACTTGCAGCCTGGCAGCTATACCCTACACTTACGCACCCTCAACACCAACAATAAATGGAGCGAGGAAACCTTGTTGGAAATCACCATCCGCCAACCTTGGTACAACTCCTGGTGGGCTTGGATGCTATACCTTATTATAATAGGTAGCATCGCCTACTTCCTGTATCGTGAGTGGAAGAAGAACTTCGACCTACACCAGCAGATGAAGATGGAGAAACAGATGACCGATTTCCGCATCGACTTCTTCACCCATATCTCGCATGAGTTCCGCACACCACTTGCCATCATCCAGAGCACAGTGGAAAAGTTGACAGCAGCAGGAGAAGGATATGTGAACAGACCAACATTGAGAACCCTCAATCGTGGTACCCGACGTATGCAGCGACTCATCAATCAACTGATGGAGTTCCGCAAGATTAATACAGGCAATATGAAACTGCAAGTAGAGAAAGGCGACATCGTTAGCTTCGTACGCAACATCTACAACGACCTATGGAACATTGCCAAGCAGAAAGACATCGACATGAGTTTCACCCCATGGCTCAGCAAATATGAGATGCTCTTCGACCAAGAGAAGGTAGAGACCATCGTATATAATCTGTTGAGCAATGCCGTGAAATATAGTCCTGATAAGGGTATCATTAGCGTGAAGCTGTACCCTAAAGATGGCAAGCTAGAATTTACCGTAGAGGACAACGGACCGGGCATCAAGGCTGAGCGAGAGGCAGACCTCTTCAAGCCATTCATGCACGGCTATGTTTCCAAGGGCGGCATGGGTATCGGTCTCTACACCGCCCATCAGATGGCTGCGCTCCATAAGGGCGAGCTCACCTACCAACGCTCTTCAGACCTTGGTGGAAGTCTCTTCACCCTGACCTTGCCTTGTGACGAGAAGGTCTATCTGCCAGAGGACATCATAGTAAAGAAGGCACTGGACACAACCGACGTAGACAAGAAGGAAGTGGATATGCTCGTGAAGGAGATGACTCCACAAGCCATCAACAACATTACGGTGATGGTCATCGAAGACGATCCAGACATGATGGAGCAAATCAAGTCAGAGCTTGCCGTCTATTTCAATGTCGTTGGATTTATGAACGGAAAGACAGGATTCGAGAACATCAAGAAGGTGAAGCCAGCCCTCCTTATCAGCGACGTGATGCTGCCAGAGATGAGTGGTTACGAGATTGTCAGCAATCTGAAGTCAGACCCTGAGACACAGAACATCCCTGTCATCATGCTGACGGCATTCGATGATGCCAACCATATTCTGAAGGCATACAAGTCGTTCGTAGATGACTATATGGTAAAGCCTTGCAACTTCAAACTGCTCATCGCTCGTGCCTTGCAATTCGTTGCCATGGACATGAAGTCGAAGCAAAAGAAAAAGGAGGCCATCCCTATTACAGAAAAGGAGACTGTCGAAAGCATTAAGCCGGTCAAAGAGCTTAAGAAGACTGAGCCTACCCTTCTAATGTCCGCCCTTGACAAGAAGTTCAAAGATAAAGTGGAGGCTATCGTAGCTCAACATATCAGCGATAGCAACTTCAATGTTGATCGCCTTGCCGAGCTGCTTGCCATCGGACGTACCACCGTATATAATCGTACAAAGACTATTATGGGAGTATCGCCAAACATGTACATTCAGAATGAACGATTGCGCATTGCCTCCAAGTTATTGCTCGAAGGCGAATATACCGTGGCAGAAATCAGTGAGAAGGTAGGTTTCTCTGATGCCACCTACTTCTACAAATGCTTCAAGAACAAGTTTGGAGTGGCACCTAGCAAATATGGTAAATAAGCTCTCTTCCCATAACGTAAGTGCCGTGGATGCTTCCCAGCATCCACGGCACTTAGCATTTTACTAACCTATTTAAAACCAAAATACTAATATGTATTACTAACCTAAACATTAATATAAACCTAAAAATCAAGCCTTATTTCTGTTTGCAAAGATAAGGATATTCCTCTATTCTTTACTGATAAATCAGTACATTTACTAGTATTATAGTACAAACTTTAGCTTTGCGAACAATTCCACTAGGTACAAGACCTCTACTTATTCTACAGGGAACAGGTAGAATTGGCGATTCTCATCATAATCCAACATCCATTGGTCTATGACAACATGGTTATCCAAAGCCTTGATGACTAAGGTATGCTTGCCAGCTTTCAATCCTTTGACTTTCAAGTCACGAACCGCCTGTCCACGAAGCACATTCTGCTTCCAGCGCTCAGAGCGGAAAGGCTCTTTCAAGCTGAAGACTGTAGGCTCTGCCCCATCCACGCTGACGGAGAAACGAAGGTCGCCCTTGTTCTCATTAGGCTGGGCAGGAATCAATGCCACTTTCAATAGGGCATCAGCCTCCTTGCTAGTTGTAAACTCATAGGTCAACGACTCATTCTTTGGCAAAGCCACCGCATTCATACTATGTCCCAACATTTGGACAGTCTCTACTTTTCCTGACGCACGTTGATAATCATAAGCGTTTCTCGCAATAACGCCATCCTTTTCTAATGGGTGAATCGACTTACCATCACCCGTTTGTATTTTTTGAAGATTCGGAGCGGCAAACACAGGTAAGTTGCGTGGCTGCATATCCATCAGTCCATCCCACTTGCCGTTTGCCATTACTTTATTATAATAGTCAGTTAGATTCTTTATCTCTTGATAAGCTGTTGTACTTTGGCGAAGTAGCTTTCTGGCATGAGCCTCCGCTGCCAAGACAGGATATTTGATAGCTGCAAAATAAGCGTCTTTCAACTCTGGGCGAACCAACGCCTCTGCATCCTTTATCTTCGAAGCGATAATGGCATAATGTTCCAAATAACGCTCTCGCTCATTACCAAAAGCTGTTGCCGATAACTCAGAACCTGTTACAGGACTCAAGCCACGAGGATATTTCTTTTTATCCAACTCCACTTGCGTCCATCCCATAAATTCTGGGCGACGCTCACCACACAACTTATAGAACTCTTTCATAGCCGAAAACAAAACCTTACCAGCCTCTTCACCAAACTGACGGCAGAGCCAAGTCTGGTAATGTTTCTCTATCGTGCTTGCCTGAACACAATCAATATTCCAAGCCATATCGAGGAAGAGTTCCAAGTCATAGCCAGCCACCTTAGGGTCGTGTACATTGGCTATCCAAATCTTACGCACATTGTGGTCGTAGGCAGCCTTCATCTCATTATATATTAAGCCTGGCTGGGTTGTGGTGAGCCAGAGATGGTCATGTGGTCTTCCCCAATAACTCAAGTGATAATAGATACCACCGCCACCTCTGCGTTTCTGTTCCTTAGCACTAGGAAGACGTGTAAGATAGCCATAGTTGTCGTCACACCACATTAAGGTAACATAATCCGGCACCTTCAATCCCATGTTATAAATATCCAAAACTTCCTTATAAGGAATAAATACTTGCGTTTGCTTGCTTGGATCGCCCACATGCTTACGAATTAACTCCTGTTGATCATTAATGACTTGTTGCAAACCATCAAACTTTTCCTGCATGGTCTTCACACCTTCCATGCTTCCATCATGAATGCCACGCATACCGATGGTGAGCATATTGCCACCCTTCGAGCCTTTCACCTCGTCCAGACGCTCAGCCCAATACTTCAGAACCTCAGCCTTATTGGTGATATAATTGTATCTGCCACGCTTTGAGACATCCCATTCCCCTGTATTACTACGCAGCAAAGGCTCACAATGAGAACTACCCACAGCAATACCACAACTATCTGCCACAGCTTTAGCTCCAGGAACCTTAAAGAACGAAGTGGTTCCCTCATGCATCGCTGGCCAAATGGCATTGGCACGAAGTCGCATCAAAAGTTGGAACACTTTTTTATATGTATTCCTTCCTATCCTACCTTGCGGTCCTTTCTCAAAATTGGTGTAGCTCCAAGGGCGAAGACTCCAGTCCTCGTCATTGATAAAGATACCACGGTATTCCACCGATGCACCTTGCAAGGTGGTAAATCCCTCATCAATGGTAAGAGTTGTTCTCTTCTCAGGAACGACATCTCCCCACCATATCCAAGGATTCACTCCAGCCTTGCGCGACATTTCCAACAGTCCATAGGCAGCACCTCGACCATTGGTACCTACAATTACAATCTGATTACCTTTTATTGATATATGAAAACCGTCTATTTTCTTTTGGAGCGTAGCTATAGGAATACCTTGCTTTTCGAATGCCTTTCTAACAGCATTCGAAGCCTTGTCTAATTCCACGATTCTGATGGTAGCATTTTTATCTAAGGCTGCAATGGCAGGTTTGCCTGTCACTGCTTCCATGTCACCAGCAAACATATCTATGGCAACCTTGACCACTGGGTCCACATTCTTTTGGACGGCATAACTCACAGCATGATTACCATCATACCATACAAAATCTTTTGCAGAAAGGCTACCCATCGATAAAGGCAATACGAATGCCAATACTGCTCGGAGAAAGAAGTTGTTATTTTTCATCATTTTACTTGTTTGTAGTTATTACGTTTGACGGTGCAAAATTACATAAAGCTATAGGAAGATATGAACGATATTCATGCAAAATTCATGAAATATGTACGGAATTCATGCAAAAAGGGTGCGCCCAAACAGAATGGCGCACCCTTTAATGCTATAAAAGAACTAGGCATAAGAAAGATACAATACATATCCGTTATCTTACTACCCAATCCTCAA
>CAVKNU010000130.1:0-7462 GCA_963657465.1 Lachnospiraceae bacterium | reverse complement strand
CAAAGCTCGTAACCGTACCCTCCTGATAGTCATACTTCTGGCGACCATAGCGCACGATGTTGCATCCCAAGTTTTCCTTCAGGTATATCTCATACAGTCCGTGATTGACCGTATATTCCTGAGGAAACTTGGTGGCTTCGCTCAAGTCGAACACCCCCACTAGCGGATTCTGTGTTTCAAATCCGTGCAACTCGCAATACTTATCCACAGAGTTAAGCTTGATGATTTCTTCCATATCTCCTATTTTTATCGTTTACGTTTGCAAAATTAAGAAGAAAATCTGAAACGACAATGCTTCATCAGATAAAATCCGTAAAAACGTTTAATGTTCCTATAATTTCGGTTAGAAGATTCTATCCATCGACTACAACAAAGGGGCTTCGTTATAGGACAATATATTATCCATTAAGTTAATATTCCGTAAATAACAGACAATATATTGACGCATTACCCGACTTTTCTCTATCTTTGCAGCATGGGAATGGAAAATCAAATAAAAGCAATGTCCAACTCTGAGATTGTAAGGGAGTTGGGAAGGCGATACAAGGACTATCGCCTAGCTAGCCGTATGACCCAAGAGGAGGCTGCGGAAAAGGCTGGCGTAGGACTCATCACATTGCGCAATTTCGAGAATGGAAAAGCATACAACATCACCATGACCAATTTCCTGGCTCTGCTAAGAACGGTCGGACAGTTGGAGCAAATTAGCGATGTCTTGCCTGAGATACCGTTATCTCCTTACGATTTGGAAATCATAGAAAGTAAAAAGCCAAAGAGAATACGACATGCAAAATAATATTGTTAAGGTCACATTACACGACAAAGAGGTTGGGCGACTCTATTGGGACACCAGATTGCGCAAGGCTATCTTTAGCTTTGCCCCTTCTTTCGTGGCTGAAGGAAAAGACATCGCACCATTAACGGCTTCTATCAAGGACGGCAGACTTGCCTCTTCTCCTATCCTAGGCAACAAAGAGAAAATCTTCCAAGGACTGCCTCCTTTTATCGCCGACTCCTTGCCTGACAGATGGGGAAATCAGGTCTTCGAGCAATGGGCTGTACAGAATAATATCCCGATGCGCAACCTTACTCCAGTTGACAAACTTGCATTCATCGGCAAACGAGGCATGGGAGCTTTGGAATTTGAACCAGCAACAGATGGCTTCGAAAACTCAGACAACATCCAGTTAGGAAGTCTCTATCACTTAGCCAAAAAGATATTTGAACAGAGAGAAGTTGCCACCATCTTGCCTGATGAAGAACTGAGCCTGCAAAGCTTGTACGAGGTAGGTACTTCTGCTGGCGGACAACATCCCAAGGCTATCATCGCCATCAACGACAAGACAGGCGATATTCGCTCTGGTCAAATTCTCCTATCCAAGGACTACACCTATTATATATTGAAGTTTGCCGAAGGCGATGAATTTCCTTTCACAAACATTGAGATGACCTATTACGAGATAGCCAAGCTAGCTCATATCGAAATGATGCCATCTCGACTGCTAGAGATAGAAGGCGAATACCATTTCTTGACGGAACGCTATGACCGCAAGAATGGAGAAAAGGTTCATACCCAGACCTTGGCAGCCATGTGTCCAGACGCAACCAACTATGAGGACTTGTTCTCTGTTGCGAGGATGCTTGTGATTCCTGCCAAGGAGATAAGCGAGCTTTATCGTCGTATGGTTTTCAATGTTTTTGGAGCAAATGTGGATGACCATATCAAGAATTTCTCTTTCCTCTTAGGCGATGACGGTTTGTGGCATATTACCCCAGCCTATGACCTTACATTTACGGTCAACCTCAATGGTACAGGTTATGAGAATCGCCATTCCATGACTATCTTGGGAAAGGACGATGAGCTAACCATAGAAGACTTGCTACTTTTTGCCAAGGAGAACAACATCCGCAATGCGAGGGAAATCATCAATGAAGTAGCCCAAGCCTTTACCCATTTCTACGATATTGCGAGAGCGAATCATATAGATGACTATTGGGCGAGCAGAATCGAGGAATACCTGTCCAAAGGCATTCCCTCTGAGTATGCCTCTGCCATGACGCATTATCTGCCTACCGTGATTGAACCATACAAAGATGAAAATAACAATAACATTGAAGTCCAGTCCTTCAAGCTATCCGAGACGAAGCGTCACGACTTTCACCTCCAAGCGATGATTAATGGCATTGCTTACAGATATGTGGTCGGCAGAAAGAATCCTGTGGCACAAGAGATTATTAATGCTGGAAGAGGCAAAATGCCTGTTGATACCATCAAGGGACTCATCAAAAAGTATCTGATACCTCTTGCGGAAAGGGAGCTGGAAAGATAAGATGCCCTTCTGCTTATTGCCCTCCACAAAGAATACGAAACACCAGCCAATGACAAGAACGCCATTAAGCTTGCCCTGCTGTTCGACATCGTAGAAGCTTACGAGCAAAAGTATTACCCTATTGGCAAACCATCTGATTTACAAGAATAAAGACACATCATATTTTTCAGCTTCCTCAATTGGCGCTTTTTCGTTTCCTCAGTTGGCAAAAAATTGCGGTAAAAACACCGCAAAAATTAAAAGAATTTGCTGTATTTTTACCGCAAAGCATATCTTAAAGACCTAATGTTCCACCTTTTGCTTAGACATAAATTCCGTGCCAAGCCCTAAAGCATCTCCTACAGCTTGACCATAGATTGTACCGAAGAATCGGTCTTTCATTGTTTCACTGTTCATACGCTATCTACTTCTTTGTTTGAGGTGCAAAAAATGCACCTCAAGTTTTTAACAGTTATTCTTGAAAAGGTTGGCTTTACAATTGTATCTTTAATAACATATGTCGAATCTACGCCATAATGAACAAGTACGGTTCCTTTTCGAGGACCAGGCTCTGCAACTTCCTTTCCCGAATGCCTAAACCATTCTGCTGTATCCAAATATTTCCCATCAATTAAATATCTCCACTTACCATTACGAAGAGTAAATATTCTGTATTGTCGCCATTGGCTGCAATCCCAAGTATGAAGATAACCTACTTCGCATGTCCCATTACCATCTAAATCCCCCTCGTTTACCAATTTTGGAGGAGCTTGCGGAATACCATAGAGTTCCACTTTTGGTATATGTTTGTTTGAAGATACCATATAATACTTATAGCCATGATACCCCATCATAGAATCTGCTAAAACTTCCAATACGTACAACGTGTCTATCTCTTTGCCTGTAAAATTGCCGACAATGGTATCTTCTTCATCATGAGCATCTATTGTTTGGATAGAGCGCGCATCAAAAGCTTCCTCTAGATTATATAGAGTATCTTGGGGAATTTCTTCCTTGGCTATTTCAGAAGTTTGTTTACCACTGCAAGCAACAAAAACAACAGCGAGAAAGATGAGCAAACATTTATTCTTCATAATCCAATATTTTTATATTAGTTCTTTACTTAAATACATTTCTATAGACGATGTAATCGACACCCCTGTAATCGTCATCAACATAAATACTTTCCTGTCTATTGTCAGACACCCATTGCTTGCCATTCCAGATAGCAATATGTCCAAATGGATGCTTCCATGTCATAGGAAAGACTACAATGTCGCCTTTTTCTGGCACATAGTTCGTATAATCTTCCACATAGTCGAAATCAGAGATATACAAGTAGTATTTATACATCCAAGCAGGCAGTGGCATCATTGCCTTGCCACCTGCATTAAGAGCCCCAACTACATGCCAAACACTCATTCCATGACTTTCTTTTGAAGCATGAGAGCTAATGTAATCACATGCCAGCTCAACATTGAGACATGTGATTGCATTCCAAATGAGGTTCAAGGTAATAGCTATTGCAAGGTAGCAATATGCTGCTCTCTTGAAGATTCTTACCTGCTTTTTCATTTCTGCTTATATACAAACTAATGGCTATTGTTTCTTCAATGGTCTAATATTACATAAGACCAATTAAAATGCTCTTTATGCTTCTTTCCATACTATTATAGTTAATCATTAGCTGTTTTTATATTTTCACTAGTACCCTAGTGCTTAAACATTACTGCCCAATTTTTGATATTTCAATGCGCCCTTTTAAATAAGGATAACACTCCTCTAATTTACTTTTCAGAACTTGTGCACTATTACCACGCATAAAGGGAGACAACAACACTTTTTCTATTAATGCATCAGAATCTATACCTAATACAACATGATTAATATCATTCATTTCTAAAGGACTAGTTATTTTTCCATTCAAAAAATAAAAACGAATCTCTTTTTCACCTTTATATTGATTTTGTTTTCGAAACAAGATTTCTTCAACATCCGTTAAATTTGAATATCCATCATAATACATTGGAGAACAACATATCAAATATGATTTAATTGCATTTGGATCTAAAGCAGCAATAAAGCCTCCAACTGTAGATTCTATACAAATACCACAGTTGCCATGCGTATAAGCTTGCCACATTAAAATATCATCTTTGCTCAATGTCCAACATGAAGCTAGATAATTTTGCATTTTCTTGAACATTCCTATCAGTTCAGAAGGTGTATATTTTCTATTTCCTATTTCTTTGCCTCCACATACTTTCATAAAATTTCTAAATACCTCCTTCAAAGGAACTTTTGTTCCAGCATCATAGCAATCAAAGAACTGTCTCTTCATAGAAACATAGAAGCTTTTATCCAAGATTTGCAAGAAGCTATCAAAATTCATATAACGATAAATTTTAGTATCGTTATCAAACCACCCTACGGGCTTATTTATGAGGAATTCTATTTGGCTCTTGGGTTTTATTTTTTCTATTGCCATAACATTCGCTTTTAAGATTTTTAGAACTAATCTATCGCTTAAAGTAACTCCCTCCTGAAATAGCGTAACATTTATCTTATTCTAATATTATTAAACTTCCAATCACTATTCTCTGACTCTATAATCGAAAACACTCTTGTATTTGATGGTAAAGCTGGAAATACTAAAGCAAAGACTAGCTCTTCATCTATAAAATGAAATTCTGTTTTCAATGGTGCTTTTGCTATATTTAGTGCATCACGCATTTTAAACTTTTGTTTAGTTGCTGGGATATAAATATATGTTGCTGGATCAATACTCACCCAACCGACATAGCCATTTGCCGTTCTATTCTTCAACTTAAACTCAACTCGCGTTTCTTGACTAGACAATGCAACTTTAGTTATTTGAACCATACTAGAGGTTTCATAAGTTGGATTATTAACTACTCTCGAATAGCTCGAATATGACATATTATCAAAAGGATGAGTATTTCCATATATTCTCATTTGCTCTCTACGAAAATATTCATTTCTTTCTTCAAAAAAATTCTTTACAACATTTGCCATTGCAACAGTAACTGTCTTATATTCATATTCTGCTGTTTCTACAGCTTTTGAATAATCCTCATATGTGACTTTGTCATCAATACGTTTCAAACTTTCATCTTTCATTTGCTTTAGCGTTTCCTGCACATCAGAAGGAAGTTCATTTTTTGTAATCAATTCAGCATAATATTTTTCAATACCATTTCTATAGGCCATAGCAACATCAGCTTGTTCGTCAATTTTATTTAAAGATTTCTGAAAAGCATCTAAATTACTTCTTACAGGCACTCGTCTTTGAACATACTGTCCAAAAATATGTAGGGTTACACTACAAAACAAAAATAACACAAAAAACTTTTTCATACCACCTCGATAACTATATTGGTCACCCAGCACCTTGATGAACCTCTAATAAAACGTGAAGCGTGGTACTGTCTATGCCACGTTCTGAGATGGAGGTCCTAGGAAAACCTTTTAGCACGAATGTGTAATAGCAGCCCACGCTATGCGTGAGAACCACTATGCTATCCATTGTGCTAAAGATGCGAAATTTCCTAGGTTTCCATCATCACAAGATAAGCATAACGCTTCTTATTATTTTTCTAACATGTCTGGAGATGGTTTTCACCAAATCCGCCCCAAAGATATAAAAAGATTTTGGAAACGCAATAACTTTTGCTAAGAAAAATGCTTTTTCAGACAAAAAAACTTGCAAACACATATAAAGAAGGGATATTTGCAAGAGTTTTTATCACTACTAACTTCCGAAAATAAAATTGAAAAAACAAATAATCCAAATTGTTATCGCTTGTTTGAGATAAGACGTAGGGGACTAGAATGTACAAAACTATTTCACATATCACCACACGCAGTATAACATAATGATTCACAACACATTACACCTTGTGCTATATTTAGAATGACATTACAAGAATATTACACAACATTGCACAGCTCGTTGACTCGTCCACCATACGGTGGCTTAGGAAGAATATCAAGTGGGAGGAGTGTAATGTCGTGCTATGTTCGTGCAATGTCATTCTACACATAGCACAGCAGATACAATATTATAAATCAGGAACTTACATTACGTTTAGTGTAATGTGATATAGAATAGAGACTCTGTGTGGCAATACAGACAGAAGGCTATCTTAGGAAGATTGCTTGACTGTCTTAGGAAGACAGTCTGGCTATCCTAGTCTAACAGTCTGGTCAAGTCTCCAAATTAGATTATTTTCGAAAACTAGTAAACTCATCAAACTGTGCTATACTATACTCACAAGAATATTCGCATAGGTTACAAGGTTCAAAAGCTAGTCTTCTTGGGTAAGAGATTATAGGATACCGAGTAGAAAAATTATAGGATCGTAAGAGTGCTCACTAGGCTCAGCAAGTCTGCCGACTCTAGTCAGCAGGTTTGCTGAGCGTAGTGGGCAGAGCTGCTGAGCCTAGTGACGCAACCTTGTTGTTGTACAAATTCATACGGCATTGTCGTACAACTATAAAAGCATTTATTTCTTTTTCTTAGGACGTCTTCTTGCCCAGCCCTCTTCCTCGAAGTTTGGCTCCTCGCCCTTCAACTTAATATCGTTTCCGTTCTGGAAGAACTGACGCCAATCGCCTGTATCCTCTTGACGGCGAGACTTCTTGCTGCCACGAGCCTCACCACGGCTTCCTCTTCCGCTCTTGCCACGAGAGTCACGAGCATCATCAGAAGCACCTCGGCGACCGCCCTTTTCTGCAGAGCGACCTCTGCCTTCAGAGCTACGTCCACCACGTGCAGCTCTGCCATGACCTTCCTCATCGGCATCGTTACATCTCACGGTTCTGCCCTTATACTCAGTACCGTTCAATGCCTTCATCACTCGCTTGGCATCCTCCTCAGGCACCTCGATGTAAGCAAACTTGCTGAGCAAGTCGATGTGACCTACCTCCTGTCTGCCCTTCACGTGCTTGTTCAAGTACTGCATAATCTCGCCTGGATAGAAGCCATCAGCCTTACCAAGGTTGATGAAGAGACGCTTGAATCCAGCCTCAGCCTCATGCTTACGGCGACCATTCGACACCTTGCCACGCCCATCGGCACCTCTGCCCTCACCACGAGAACGAGAGCCCTTGCCGCTTTCTGGCTTGATAAT
>CAVKNU010000129.1:0-7523 GCA_963657465.1 Lachnospiraceae bacterium | reverse complement strand
TTATCGAATAACCTTTACTTCTCCATTCTTACCTAATTTCACGATACTAGAAGGAGTATGAGGTTTGTGTTCCTGGTGTCGTGTCCAACATACATAATCCACTGCATCTAGAATCTCCTGAGAGATGTCGCAATAGTTTTGTGCAGCAGGCTCTCCACTCACATTAGCACTGGTGCTAACAATTGGTTTCTGAAAACGGTAACACAACTCTTTGCTAAAAGGCTCATAGGTTACTCGCATGGCAAGACTTCCATCTTCTGCCACTAGATTGTTGGCCACACCAGAAGCATCATCAAGAATCACCGTTGTTGGTTTGACAGGCATGGCTACATCAATGAAATCCCATGCCACCTGAGGAACATTTCGGAAATAACGTGCCATACGGTCGGCAGAGTCGATAAGACAAATCAAAGCCTTGGAATCATCACGCTTCTTGATTTTATAAACTTTTGCCACAGCCTCAGCGTTAGTTGCATCACAACCAATGCCCCAAACCGTATCCGTAGGATAAAGGATCACCCCACCCTTGCGCATACATTCTATTGCATTCTTTATATCCTGTTCTTGAGTCATAATTATTACCTCCTAAAATTATAAACTTTTATATTGTTCTATATCTCGCATTCCATTCAAGAAATCACGAGCCTCCATGCGTTTCTTGCCACTCATCTGAATGATTTCCAACTGTAGCCACTCGTCTTCACAAGCTATGAGCAAAGTCTTGCCCTCCACTCGTAATGTTCCAACTGTAATATCGGAAGAAACAGCTTTACCAGTCTTTGCAGTTTTAAAGACCTTGAGAACCTGTGCTTTGCCTCCTTCCTTCTGAATCTCAGTCCATGCGCCAGGATAAGGCGAAAGTCCACGAATGAAGTCATATACTTTCTTCGCAGGTTGGTTGAAATTGATTTTACAAGTTTCCTTGAATATTTTTGGAGCATTGTGCAATACAGTATCCTGCTGAATAAACTCATCTTGTGACATTGATTCGATATTGCCATCCGCCTCAAGCAAACGGTCAATGGTCTCCGTAGCTATCTCTGCCCCCAAATGCATCAAACCATCATAGACATATTCTACGTCGGCATCGTCAGGAATAGCAAAAGGCTTCTGCATGATAATGCGTCCCGTATCAATGTCATGATCTAGGAAGAAAGTGGTAACACCCGTCTTGGTTTCCCCATTGATAACAGCCCAATTGATAGGAGCCGCACCACGATATTGTGGTAACAAGGCTGCATGCACATTAAATGTACCAAAACGAGGCATGTTCCAAACCACCTCAGGCAACATTCTAAATGCAACCACTACCTGTAAATCTGCCTGATAACGACGCAGGTCTTCAATGAAAGCAGGATCTTTCATTTTGACAGGTTGTAAGACTGGCAACCCCGCAGACAAGGCATACTGCTTAACCTGTGAAGGTTGCAAGGTGTCTTGATGACGACCAACCGGTTTATCGGGTTGGGTTACCACAGCCACCACATTATATCCACCTTCAACAAGGCTTTTGAGGGATTCCACCGCAAACTCTGGAGTTCCCATAAATACGATTCTTAAATCTTCTTTTTTCATTCCTTCTTCACTAAAAATTATTCTGCCGACATATCTGCTACTATCTGACGATACATGGCATAAATACGAGTACGACTGATATAACCAACCAAGACACCATTCATATCTATCACTGGCAATTGGGCAGCATCCGTTTGGTCGAATTTCTTCATCACTTCATCCATAGGTTCGTTGTTGCTGAGCACAGCCGAAGGTTGCAGCATCAACTGTTTCACTCGAAAACGGTTATAAAGTTCCGACCGGAAGATGATATGACGAATACGAGTAATATCTATCACTCCCTGCAACACTCCCGCATCATCGATGACAGGTATGAAGTTATTGTTGCTTCTGCTAATTTCCGCAACCAACTTACTCATTGGCAAATCTGGATGAACAGGATGATAATCTTTCTCTATCACACTCTGCATACTCATCAAAGTAAGCGCTGCCTTATCTATATGGTGCGTAAGTAATTTTCCTTCTCTTGCCAATCGAAGCGCATAAATACTATGACTTTCGAAGATGCTGATGGTTAGATAAGACGAGATACATACAATCATCAAAGGCATGAAAAGCTGATAGCCACCTGTCAGTTCTGCAATCAAAAAGATACCGGTCAATGGTGCATGCATCACACCTGTCATCACACCCGCCATGCCCATCAACGTGAAGTTTTGCTCAGGCACATACACTCCTATCTCATTTATATTCCATAGACGTGAGAAGAAGAAGCCTGCAAAACCTCCGATAAACAGAGATGGTGCAAAGGTTCCACCACATCCTCCACTACCATTCGTGGCAGAAGTGGCAAACACTTTCGTGAAAGTGACCAATCCGATGTAGAGGACCAGCAGATGATTGTGCCCATAGAAGAGTGAATTACTCATTACCAGTCCCCATTCTTCCACATTTTTTCCTGTCAACAACACATTGACGGCAGAATAGCCCTCCCCATAGAGAGAAGGAAAAAGAAAAATCAGACTGCTCAAGATGATTCCACCAAACATGAGTTTTACATACGGATATGGGCTCAGCTTGGCAAAAAAGCCCTCACAAGCCGACATCGTACGCATGAAATAGAGGCTCACAAAGCCACAGAATATTCCCAAGAGGATGCAAGCCGGAGTACGATCAAGCACCCAAGGATGAGTCAGTGTAAAGTCAAAGAGTGACTTTTCTCCCATCAAGATGTAAGTGAAACAAGTGGCTGTCACACAAGATATTAAGATGGGAAGCAAAGAGGCCATCGATAAATCGACCATCAGTACCTCCAAGGTAAAGACCAATCCAGCAATTGGAGCCTTAAAGATACCAGCAATGGCTGCACTGGCTCCACAGCCCACAAGAAGAATCATCGTCTTCTTGTCCATCCGGAATATCTGCCCTAAATTACTACCTATGGCCGAACCTGTCAACACAATTGGAGCCTCAGCACCCACTGAACCACCGAAACCAATCGTTATGCCAGAAGCCACAACAGAAGACCAACAGTTATGTCCCTTTAGCTTAGAGTTTTTCGTGGATATGGCATAAAGGACACGCGTGATACCATGAGAAATATTGTCGCGCACCACATACTTGATAAAAAGCGACGTAAGATAAATACCAACAATCGGAAATAACAAGAAGAGCAAATTGTAAGTGCTCTTCTCGAAACCTGAAGTAAGCAGGACTTGTATCTCATGCACAATACCATGGAGGAAGTAGCCTGCCACCGAAGCGAGCAAGCCTATGACGAAAGCCAATATCAAGGTCATCTGGCGATCAGAAATATGTTCCTTCTGCCAAGCCACCATCTTGGTGACCCAACCTTGTTGCTGATTTTCTAAAATTTCTTCATCCATTCCCTATTCTATATTTTAGTTCTGAAGAGTTTTTACTCTTCTTTTTACTCTTTTATCCTTTTACTTTTTATATTTAGAACTCTGAAGTAAAGTGGAACTTGATATGTTCGAAGTCCTGTTGAGCCATCTGTAACACATAGCCAGAATCTGCAAGGAACACATCCCTGCCCTCTATGTCCTTAGCCATGTACTGGTATTTACGCTTCTTGAAATTCTCCAATTCCTTTTCGTCGTCAGCCTCTATCCAGCAAGCCTTGTGAAGATGCACAGGCTCCCAACGACACTTGGCATTATACTCATTCTCCAATCGATACTGGATAACCTCAAACTGAAGTTGTCCCACTGTACCCACAATGCGACGACCATTAAACTGATTGACAAACAACTGAGCCACACCTTCATTCATCAGCTGCTCCAATCCCTTTTGGAATTGCTTGCTCTTCATAGGGTCATCATTCTCGATGTACTTGAAAAGTAATGGAGAGAAACTAGGCAAACCACGGAAATGGATTTTTTCACCCTCTGTCAAAGTATCGCCAATCTTGAAAATTCCATTATCAGGCAAACCTACAATGTCTCCAGGGTAAGCCTCCTCGATTGTACTCTTTCGCTGAGCCATGAATTGGGTTGGCGAAGAGAAACGTACGGTTTTGTCGAGACGCACGTGACAATATGGTTGATTGCGCACGAACTTACCTGAGCAAACCTTACAGAATGCAATACATGAGCGGTGGTTAGGGTCGATATTGGCTGTAATCTTGAAGACAAAGCCCGTAAACTTTGGTTCCTCTGGCTCTACCATACGCTCTTCTGCCTTTGTTGGCTTTGGCGAAGGAGCTATTTGTACAAAACAATCCAAAAGCTCTTGCACACCAAAATTATTCAATGCTGAGCCAAAGAACACAGGAGCCACCTCAGCAGAACGATAAGTCTCTACATCAAACTCTGGATAGACCCCATCCACGAGCTCCAAGTCCTCTCGAAGCTGAGCAGCCTCACGTTCACCTACATGTGCATCCAACTCCGAAGAGTTGACGTCCACAGCGACTTTCTCTGTCACACGTTGCTTATTTGGGGTGAAAAGGTTGAGTTGATGCTCATAAATATTATAAACGCCCTTAAAACGAACACCTTGACCTATAGGCCAAGACAAAGGACGAACCTTTATTTTCAATTCTTCCTCCAACTCATCCAACACATCGAATGGGTCGCGACCTTCACGGTCCATCTTATTGATAAAGATGATAACAGGGGTATTGCGCATACGGCACACCTCCATCAGCTTACGAGTCTGAGCCTCCACACCTTTGGCAGAATCCACTACGATGATAGCAGAATCTACAGCCGTCAAGGTGCGATAAGTATCCTCTGCAAAATCCTGGTGACCAGGAGTATCCAAGATATTCACCTTGTAAGGTTCTCCTGTCTGTCCATCAGGAAGATAGTCAAATTCCATCACAGAGGTAGATACAGAGATTCCACGTTGCTTCTCTATGTCCATCCAGTCGGAAGTAGCCGTCTTGCGAATCTTATTATTTTTAACAGCACCTGCCACCTGAATCTGTCCACCAAAGAGAAGGAACTTCTCTGTCAATGTTGTCTTACCGGCATCAGGGTGAGAGATGATGGCAAACGTTCTTCTTCTTTCTATTTCTTTCATATTATTTTTGTTGTCCTAAATCTATAATTACGAATCTTTCTTATTCCTTAACACTCTATTTACATATCATCGTCCTCGAACTTAAGTCCTTCCGTACGATCCTTGATATAGTAATCACTCAGCAATCCCACAAACACAGTAATCTCTTTGATGGCCCGCTCTGTCTCAGGACTTATCTCTTTTTTCTGCAAACGAAGCATCATCACGCCATAGAGTGCATCCAGACAAGTTTCAATCTCGTTTACGTCCTTGTCGCCACGATTGCGAAGTTCCACGATAAAAGGCAACACCTTGTAGTACTCGGCATTGTAGATAGGGAATTTCGTGCTTTGCAAGAGTCTTCCATGAAGGTCGATGACATCCTGCAACAACACCTTATTGATATCAAGGTGTCCAGATTCTCTTTTGCCTTCCTCGTTCATCATACGAATCAGATTGCCAAACCAGTCTATTTCCTCATCTTTTTGCTCATCCGTAAAATCGAAACGGTCAATATACTGCTTCTTGATTACAGGAAGTGAGCAACCATAGGCACGGATTAGGTCCTCAACCTGCCACATATACAACAAGTATTCAGCAATACTCTTCTTTCTTAATTCTTTTGCTACAAACATTTTTCTCTTAATGTTTAATGTGTAATGTTTAGTGTTTACTTAGAACTCTGGGAGGTGATACAGATTGAACACTGTACCGATAAGAGCTATAACAGAGAAGATGATGACGATACTTCCTATTACCTTATTAATAATAAGAATGCCATTAGTATCGAACTTACCTCGAATCTTATCAATCAGCCAAGTTAAGCCAAACCACCAGAGCAAGGCACCGAACACAATGCTCAAATAGCCAATTCCCATCTCTACTGGCATGTCTGGCACGACAAAAGCAAACTGGGCAAAGGTAGCCATAAACAGAAATACGATGAGCGGATTGGACAACGTCACCAAGAATGCCGTAATACCATTGTGCAATAAGGTTCCCTGCTTGTTACTGCTCTCATGCATATTCTTCATCGGATTACTCTTGAAGCAATAGATTCCGAAGACAAGCAATAGGATACTACCAAATATTTGGAGATAGAACTTGTTTTGTGCATTATTGACAAAGTCCATGACAAAACTCATGCCCAATCCCGTAAACAATGCATACACGATGTCGCTGCAAGCAGCACCGACACCCGTAACAAAACCATACCAACGTCCCTTGTTCAAAGTACGCTGGATACACAAAATGCCAACTGGTCCCATCGGAGCAGAGGCTATCACACCTATGATAATTCCCTTGAATATAAAATCAAGAATATTTATCTCTATTGGAAATGCTAAATTCATACAGAGCGCAAAGGTACAAAAAATTAAGCATATCAAGTAATTTTTTAGCCTAAAACTTTGTTTTATGCAAAGTTTTTGCTATCTTTGCCACCAAATAATTATTATTCTAACTAATTAATAAAGAAAAACATGACAGAAAATGCGCTTAAGCCGTATGTTATCGGATTGGACCTCGGAGGTACTAATTCTGTGTTTGGCATTGTTGATGCTCGCGGCGAAATCAAGGCAACCACAGCTATTAAAACCGGTGGTTATGAAAATGTAGAAGATTATGTAAAGGATGCAGTCGAGGCATTGCAACCTATCATAGATACCGTTGGGGGTATAGAGAAAATCAAGGCTATGGGTATTGGCGCTCCTAACGCTAATTACTACACGGGCACGATTGAGTTTGCGCCAAACTTGCCTTGGGCTCACACATGTGTGGTTCCTTTGGCAAAGATGTTCAGCGAAGCTCTCGGCATTCCTGTTGCCATGACCAATGATGCCAACGCTGCAGCCTTGGGTGAAATGACCTATGGTGTAGCTCGTGGCATGAAGAACTTCATCGACATCACATTGGGTACAGGCGTTGGCTCTGGTATTGTCATCAATGGGCAGATGGTCTATGGCTCAGATGGTTTCGCTGGTGAGTTGGGACACGTTTGTATGGTACGTGGAGAAGAAGGACGCCCATGTGGTTGCGGTCGCAAGGGTTGCCTCGAAGCTTATTGCTCTGCAACGGGTGTAGCTCGCACAGCACGTGAGTTCTTGGAGAAGAGCGACGAGCCTTCTGTACTTCGTGAAATGAATCCAGAAAAAATCACCTCTTACGATGTAAGTGTAGCTGCCAGCAAGGGCGATGCTTTGGCTAAGCGTGTGTATGAATTCACAGGCAATATGCTTGGTGAGGCTTGCGCTGACTTTGCTGCATTCTCTTCACCAGAGGCATTCGTGTTCTTCGGAGGTTTGACCAAGGCAGGTGACCTCTTGATGAAGCCAGTGAAAGAATCTTACGACAAGCATATCCTCAACATCTTTAAAGGTAAGGCTAAGTTCTTGGTATCTACCCTCGATGGTAGTTCTGCTGCTGTACTTGGTGCAAGTGCCGTGGGTTGGGAATTGTAATCACAGAACTTTTTGTTTAACCAA
>CAVKNU010000128.1:0-7715 GCA_963657465.1 Lachnospiraceae bacterium | reverse complement strand
AAAAAATGCCGTAATTTGAAGTTTTTTTTGTACCTTTGCACGTAATTCGTAAGAATAAAGAATATAAATTTATGGCAAAGAAAGTATTATTTATCAATCAGGAGATCGACCCATACGTTGCCGAGTCTCACATGTCTATCATGGGACGCGAGTTACCTCAGAAGATGCAGGAAGCAGGTTTTGAGATTCGCACCTTCATGCCTAAATGGGGCACCATCAATGAGCGTCGTGGACAATTGCACGAGGTCATCCGCCTGTCTGGTATGAACCTTATCATCGACGATACCGACCACCCATTGATCATCAAGGTGGCTTCTATTCCGACAACCCGTCAGCAAATCTACTTCATCGACAATGACGATTATTTCAACAATCGCCAGATGACAACCGACGAGAATGGCGTGGAATACACCGACAATGGTGAGCGTGCCATCTTCTTCGCACGTGGCGTATTGGAAACCGTGAAGAAATTACGCTGGCAGCCTGATGTCATCATCTGCCAGGGATGGGCAAGCGCTGTTGTTCCATTCTATATAAAGACCGCATTCGCAGAGGAACCTTCCTTTGCCAATTCAAAAGTGATTTGCGCTCTTTATGCCAACGAACTGAAAAGCAGTTTGGGCGACAACTTCAAGCGTTGCGTGGAGTTCCGTGATGCCACTGCCGAGCTATTGGCAAAATACAAGGAGGACTTCGACGTCAATGAATTGTGCAAAATGGCCATCGACTATAGCGACGGAGTGATAGAGGCTGAGCAGAGCGTCGATTCTGCACTCATCGACTATGCGAAAGAAGGCAGTAAGCCAGTGATGAACTATCCAGGAGAAGACTTCGCAGAAGCTTACAAGGACTTCATCAATGAAGTATGCCCTGACGAGTAAAAAGGGGCGATATACACACATATCATTTAGGATAATGAAATTAGTAAAATTAACAGTATTTATCATCGCAGCCCTTATGATGGCTGCTTGTGATGACACTACAGACAACATCGGTTCTTCTATCACGAACAGGGTAGATAACTTGATCATCTCGAATGCGACATTCGATGTCGTCACCCGCTCTATCGTTGCCGACTCTGTGCTGAGCCGCAACAACACGGGACTCATCGGCAAGGTGAAAGACCCAGAGACAGGTGCATACGTGACTGGCGACTATATGACCCAGTTCTGCCCTATTCCTGCATTTAGCGTAGATACATTGCAATACATCAAGGATGCCAACAATGGAAGCTTGGAGGCAGACTCTTGCTACCTCTTGGTATCTTATCGTAGCACCTACGGTGACACGTTGGCACCAATGAAGGTGAAAGCCTACGAGATGACCAAGCACATCCCTGAGGACAAGAACTACTATTCCAACTTCGATGCATTCAAAGAGGGATATGTAGATGAAGGAAACTACCAGAGTGGAGCTACCTACACATTGGATGACCTCTACAACACATTCAAGATTTACCTCAACAAGCCTTACACCAAGGACGGCAAGACCTACAAGAACTACGGCTCTTACATCCTTCAGACCTACGAGGCACATCCTGAATATTTCAAGAACAATTATGACTTCTTGACACAAGTGTGCCCAGGTTTCTACCTCAAGCACGTGGGTGGTATAGGCAATGTGGCTAACACCTGGAACACGGAGCTCCAGTTCTACTGGAAGCGCCAGAAGACCATCAAGTCGTACGATGGTTTGCGTGACAGTATTGCCACCGCCATTGGTTTCAACCGTTTCGACGGTACGGAAGAGACCTTCCAGTTCAACAAGATCACCAATGACAAGAACACTATCCAGCAGCTTGCCAACGAAGAAAACTGCACGTATATAAAGTCGCCTGCAGGCATCTTTACCGAGGCTACTCTCCCTGTAGAGGAAATCATGAAGGGACATGAGAACGATACACTGAACACTGCCACAGTGACCTTCACGAGAATGAACAATGTGGACAATAACAACGACTATGCATTCGATGTTCCATCTAGCATTCTGATGATTCCTACCGATAGTCTCTACACGTTCTTCGAGAATGGCAACATCAACAACAACCGTACCTCCTATACGGCTTCTTACAGCCAGACGGGTACTTATGTCAACTCGTATGTGTTCAACAACATCAGTGACCTGATTACCCACATGCACAAGAACAAGGGCAAGTCGGAGAACTGGAACAAGGTGGTACTCATCCCTGTAACCATCACAACCAGCACTCGTGACAACCAGCAAATCGTGACCAAAATCAATCACGACATGGCGCTCACCTCTACCCGACTTGTGAGAGGAACAGTGGCAAACCCAATCAAGATAAAGGTGATATACAGTAAGTTTAAAACAGACAACTAAACTATGGCTGACAATTATCTAGAGCGTCATCGTGAGGAATACGAACAACGCAAGGCAGCGTGGCTGCGCAAGAAGAAGCTCTTCATGAAGGGCAAGTCGAAAGTAGCCACCCAGTCTCAGTTGGAACGTCCAGATGACGAAGCATTATAAAATCTTAAACGCCTCCCTTAACAAAGAGCTAAAGGAGGCGTTTATTTTTTCTTTATTTTTTCCTAAAGGATTCTACCCACCAAAGAGAACTTCAACACTGGATAAACCTTCAAGTCGTCAACAAGCTTGGAGAGGTCATCCTCGCCAGAATCCTTGAGAGCCGACTGAATATCGATTTCATTATCATTCTGGTAAACCTTGAGCTTGTCCATAAACTGGCACCCCATCTCAAAGCGGAAACCAATGCGATTCTTAGGAACCAATCTACCAAAACCTAAACCGAGATAAGGACGAACAGATTTGCAGCGAATGTCGCCACTGATACGATAAGAGTCATCAAGCTTGATGTTATAACCAGCCAAGTTGGCACCAACAGCATCAAGTATCTGGTCTTTATACTGAGCATACATTGGATCTGATTCCACAAAGTTCTTCAAGTCTTCGCTATAACCTGTAAGCTTGGCTATCTTCTTGCCACCGAATGACAAGCCCGCAGCTATAAAGAACTTGCTATTACCACCAAAAGGATAAACATTAGCCTTGAGATTGAATGTAGTACGACCAAAATCACCATCCGCACTCACCACCATATCTGGCACATGAATCGTTTGGCTATAGCCCTGATAAGAAACGTTCACATCTGTGCCATCGACATCGAGGTCACCACTCACTTTGATGGAAGGCATAAAATTTACCCCTGCCTCAACCTCCAAGAAATTAGTTACTGGAGATGCCAAGCCTACGCTAATACCCTCAGTACCTACACCTACATTGATTCCTACACGGTTGAAGATGTCACGAGAGAACTCTTTATCTTCCTGAGCAGAAGCACTACACACAACACCCAAAAGGAACACAGCCAACATTGCAATTTTCTTCATAAATTCTGTCTTTTAAATTAAAATTCGTTTGCGGTTCTTAAAATATTTACCACAAATGTAGACAAAAATAACAACAATTGCAAATGTTCGTTACATTATTTAAGCATTATTAACCCAATATGGTGTACTTGGCAAACTTCAGCAACAACTGCTTGGTACCAGAATTGACAAACTCAACCGTAGCCTTGGCATTCTCGCCCGTACCTTCCAATTTCAACACCGTGCCTATACCAAAGCGCTGATGCTCTATCTTCATACCCTCTTGCAGATTGCCTCCAGCAGATGAAGCACTTGTATTTGCCTTATGAGAAGCAGGCATCTGATGACCAAATCCCGCATTACCACTCAAAACACGCTGTGCTGCATTCATAGCCTTCACCGACTTGAAATTGCCCGAAGACAAAGCAGAACGAGATGAAACTGCAGAACGTGGCGAGGTTGTAGAACGTAGCCTTGGAGTTTCCTCTTCCAAGAAAGAAGGTTTAGGGTCTGCCATAAACTGAGTAGCGACAGGTCTTGCACCTCGATTATTAGAGCGTGCCCATTCTGGCATATCATCATGAGTTTTGGATGGCTTGTCCCACGGCATTCTTCTACCATAACCACCACCAAAGGAGCTATCCCTTCCCAAGAAAGAAGTGCCCGCTTCATCTTGGCGGTCTAGCAAATCATCATCAATCTCATCGATAAAACGACTTGGATTGTCAAACTCCATCTTACCATAGCGCCAACGATTCTTGGCATTGGTGAGAATGCAATGTTTCTCGGCACGAGTAATCGCCACATAAAGCAATCGACGCTCTTCTTCCAATTCCCTTGGTGACATGGCAGAGATAGGACTCGGGAAGATATTTTCCTCCAAACCTACCACAAAGACCGTTGCAAATTCCAATCCCTTGGCTGCATGAACCGTCATCAAAGACACACGAGGCTCATCTTTCTCTCCTTCACTATCTGCATCGGTAAGCAAAGCCACATCTTGCAGATAATCCGTCAGAAACGCTTCGTCCATACGTCCTTCCTCACGGCGCTCCTCCACAAAGGCAGACATACCGCTCAAGAACTCCTCCAAGTTCTCTTGGCGAGCCAAATCATCCGCATCCTTACCATTCATGATATCAGCACTGATACCACTCTCCTTGATAATGGCATCACCTAGTTCATAAACGTCCGTGGTATGAGAACGCTCGATGAAAGACTGTATGAGCAGGCGGAAATTATCGAGCTTGGTCAAAGTGCCCTTATTGACATTCAGACCATAATGGGCAGAGTCACCTATTACTTCCCAGAAACTCACCCCATTCTGATGGGCACAGTCCGCTATCTTCTGTACGGTGGTGGCACCGATGCCACGAGTTGGGTAATTGATGACACGCTTGATAGCTTCCTCATCATCAGGATTGGCTACAAGACGGAAATAAGCAATGATATCCTTGATTTCCTTGCGCTGGTAGAAACTCAATCCACCAAAAATACGATAAGGAATACCTTGTTTGCGAAACTCTTCCTCAAAGCTACGGCTCTGGGCATTCGTACGATAAAGAATGGCAAAGTCTTGGTATCCACAATCGTCCTGTCGCTTGATTCGCTGGATGTCCTTAGCCACAATTGTAGCTTCTTCCTTGTCGCTATAAGCCGGTTTATACAATAGCTTCTCACCAACATCGTTCTTACTGAATACATCCTTAGGAATCTGATTGCGATTGTGACGGATGAGACTGTTGGCAGCCTCCACGATATTCTGGGTAGAACGATAATTTTGTTCGAGCTTGAAAAGACGAGTACCTGACAACTGGCGCTGATAGTTCAAGATATTGTCTATGTTGGCGCCACGGAAGCTGTAAATACTCTGCGAGTCATCTCCCACCGCGCACACACGCATCTTCTCCTTGCACAATTGCATCACGATAGACATCTGCACATGGTTCGTGTCCTGATACTCATCCACCAAGATATAATCGAAGCGCTCGACATACTTGCGTCGAATCTCCTCATGCTCTTTAAACAATTGGAAAGTAAGCGTCAAGAGGTCGTCGAAATCCATAGCATTCGCCTGTCGGCATCGTTGCACATAAACCCGATAGATCTCTCCCACCGCCTGCATATTCTGTCGTTTGTTCTGCATGGCAATGTCAGAATCTATTGCATAAGCTTCGGCATCCATCAGATTATTCTTCGCCATCGAAATCTTGGCATGAACCGCAGCTGGCTTGTATGTCTTCTCATCCAAGCCCATCTCCTTGACAATCGCCTTGATGAGCGAACGCGAATCGGCTTCATCATAGATGGTAAAATTGTTGTTAAAGCCAATATGCTCAGCCTCGGCACGAAGGATGCGAGAGAAGATGCTATGGAACGTGCCCATATAGAGATACTGTGCCAGTTCATTCCCCACCAATCGACCGATACGCTCTTTCATCTCACGAGCCGCCTTATTGGTGAAGGTAAGTGCCATGATGTTCCATGGTTTCATGCCCTGCTGCAAGAGATAAGCAATCTTATAGGTAAGCACACGCGTCTTTCCAGAACCTGCGCCCGCAATCACAAGCGAAGGTCCGTCAATATACTCTACAGCAGCTCGCTGCGATTCATTCAAGTCTTTCAGTAAATCCATTTCTATAATGTTATTTTCCCCTATAGCCTCCTACAGCCGTTTTAGGATCCACATCCTCTCCTTCTCTTGGGAAGGCAGGGATAAAGCGCATTTCATGCTCTATCTGATGTTGGCGTTTTCTCATATAAGCACTAGGGTGCAAAGAACTAAATTTGCGAGGATTAGGTAGTGTGGCAGCTATCAAGGCACACTCACTGCGGAAGAGATCTTGCGCTTTCTTATCAAAATGATATTCCGCCACGGCATCCACACCATAGATGCCATCTCCCATCTCGATGCTATTGAGATACACTTCCATGATGCGCTGTTTGCTCCACATCATCTCTATCAAGAATGTGAAATAAACCTCGAATCCTTTGCGAGTCCAAGAACGACCTGGCCAAAGGAACACATTCTTTGCCGTCTGCTGACTGATGGTGCTCGCTCCATGCATCTTGCCACCACGGGCATTATTCCTTGCCGCACTCTCTATGGCATTGAAGTCGAAGCCATGATGTTTCAAGAAGCGAGAATCTTCACTCGCCATCACAGCCACAGGCATGTGGGGAGCAATCTTATCCATCGAAACCCAATGATGATGCAAGGTAATGCTCTTACCATCAGCCACTTGTTGGAAGCAACGAATCACCATCAACGGTGTGAGATACACAGGCACAAACCTATACATCACAACAGCAAGAATGGTGGTACTGAAAAACAGCACCACCACCCATCTTACAATATTTCTAATTCTTTTCAGTATCATCTGCGATTACTGCAATGTACCATTGTTAGCAGCATTGACCATTGCCTGAGAAGCATACATATAAACCTCTACACGGCGATTAGCCTGACGACCAGCAGCAGTTGAGTTGTCAGCCACAGGATTGGTAGAACCCAAGCCCTGAACAGACTTAATCTGGTTAGTGCTTACACCACAAGAAGTCAAGTAAGTGTAAACAGACTTAGCACGGTTCTCACTCAAAGGCAAGTTGATGCCATCATTACCAGTGTTGTCAGTATAACCCTGAATGGCAACCTCACAGTCGGTATTGTTCTTCAATACAGTGGCAAACTTAGCCAAGTCGGTCTTAGCATTTGCATTCAATGCATACTTATTGGTCTGGAAGAGGATACCAGAATCGAAAGTAACCTTGACAGCAGCAAGGCCATTTGCATCAGTAACCTGCTCCACCTTTGCATTCTCTACCGCCTTAGCCTGCTCAGCCACCTTATCCATGTGCTTACCGATAAGGTTACCTGTAGTACCGCCAACAGCAGCACCAATGGCAGCACCCACAGCAGCACCTGTGCCATGGTGACTATTGTTTAACAAACCACCTACGATGGCACCCAAAGCAGCACCAGCGCCAGCACCTACAGCGGTACCAGTTTTCTGACTTGTTCCACAACTAGCAACTAAGAGCAGGCAAAGACCTGCAACTGTCAATTTCATCTTTTTCATATTAATTATCTCCTATTTTATGTTATTTAATTGCAAAGATAACGCTTTTTTCCTCAATGAGGAGCTTTTTCTAATATTTTTTTGTATTTTTGCATGCAAAATTAAAGGTATTTGCACAAACAAGAGGGGGAAATCTCCTATTTTGAGGGTAGGAAATCCCTAAAAAGCTACTTTTTGGCAACAAAAAACTGTAGCTTTCACTTATACCTTATTTATATATAGAAAACAAAAATTAAAAAATAGAATCAAGTAATATGGCTAAAGAACTTAAGAATTTGACCAAGCG
>CAVKNU010000127.1:0-7734 GCA_963657465.1 Lachnospiraceae bacterium | reverse complement strand
GGATATCTCTTCGTTGCCATAATCTTGTATTTTTGTGCAAAGATACGACAAATATCCGAGATACCGAGCTTTTTTAACAAGAAAAAGGCAAATGCCAGAGGGATTAGCCCTGCATTTGCCTTTATTCTTATCTATATGTAAAATTATGGAATACCTTTATTCCCATCCTGGGTTCTGATCCCACTTCAACCCATACTTCTCATGCTTCAGCATCACATCGCTAGGGATTGGGAAGAGATACATCTTGTCATCCCACTGACGCTGTACGGTCTCACGAGTATAGGTGAAAGAACCATCATCGTTCTTGGTAATCTTCATCTCCTGGATGTTCTTGAAGAACTTGTCAGCCTCCTTCCAACGGCGAACATCCCAGAAACGATGACCCTCGAAAGCCAGCTCCACCATGCGCTCGTTCTGATACTTAGCCCACCACTCATCATTAGAGAGAGTAGTTGGGAAGTCTGGCATACCAGCACGCTGACGAATCATATCGACAGCCTGATCAGCAGACATTGGGAGGTCGGCACTAGTGGCTGTGGCACTACCCAAGTACTTGAAGACAGCCTCAGCATAGTTGAGGTAGAACTCGCCCAAGCGATAGGTTACATAGGTATGATAGTCACCTTGCTTCTTGGTCTTGGAAGTCAAGTCAATGTCACCATGGAGCAACTTCTTCAGATAATAACCTGTTGGGGTCGCACCCACAAGAGGCTCAGCGTTTACACCACCATAGTAAGTCTGGAGAGCAGCCTTACCATAGTTGGTAGCCACAGGCCATACATCACCATTCTTAGCAATGGTCAGCTCGAAGCGAGGGTCACGACCAGCGTATGGGTTCTTCTCGTCATAGCCACTACCAGCCTCCTTGATACCCTTACCAGTAGCCTTCATCTCGTAAGCATCCACCATGTTCTGAGAAGGGCAGTTGATACCAGAGGCTGAATAGTTTGCCTTAGCCTTGTCGATACCGAAAGGATAGTTGTAGCTCTCCACCATGTTATCAGATGGGTCGGTTGAAGAAATCTTGGAACCGTAGATACGACGACCGAAGATAATCTCACACTTCTTGTCTGCGTCCTTATAGTTGGTCGTTGACCACAAGTCCTCATACTTGGCAGCCAACTTCATTTTCCTTGCATCACAAGCATCGAGCAACTCCTTGGTATAGATAGCAGCCTTATGATAACGCTCCTTGTCGCCAGTAGGATTGAAGAGAGGGCTAGCCCAATAGAGAGCGGCGCGAGCCTTCAAGGCAAGAACAGCCAAGTTGTTGGCACGACCATCCTCAGGTGTAGCCAGAGCCATACTTCCGAGATTCGTGTAATCCTTGATGATGTTATCCTTCACAGCATCACACTCATCGAAGATAAACTGGAACACCTCATCAGAAGTCTTGCGAGGTTGATTGATAGCGTCTGCAGTAGCTAACTCTGGATCGATGATAGGCACACCACCATACTGACGAACCAAATTGAAGTAGAAGTATGCACGGAAGAAGCGAGCTTCCCACTTGTAGTTCTCGTAACGGTACATCTGCTGCTGATAGTCTGCATTCAGCTCGAAGTCTTCAAACTTCAAGTCCTGAAAGTCTTTCAACACGACATTACAGGTTCTGATACCCTTGTACATATCGCTCCAAAGAGAGCCTTGTGCATTCGTTGGACTCCAACTACCATTGTAGAAAGTCTCGATGCTACCACCCGTTACAGAATACACACTCTCGTCGGTGGCAGATGCAAGCATCGCTCCACCAAAGTTCTGACCATAGTCATAATCAGCATGATTATAGATGTCGGTCATAAAGCCACCCATCTTACCAAAGGTCTGGATAATATAGTCCTTGTCCTTGACTACCGTTTCATTGTAATCCATCTTGTCGCTGCAAGAAGCCAACGTCAAGAGTCCCAACAGACCTCCATATATGATTTTATTTGTTTTCATTTTATTACTACTTTTAGATGTTTAGAATGTTACAGACAAACCTGCCACGATGCTGCGATTCAGAGGATTGGTTGCACCATATACCTCAGGATCAGACTTATCTAGATGATCAAGGCTGAACAAATCGACACCACGCACATACAACTTAGCTGCATTCAAGACCTTGGTCTTCTCAAGCATTGCCTTAGGGAAGTTATAGTAAACCTCGATGTTGCGAAGTTTGAAGAATGAGCGGTCGAACATCCAGAGGGTGTTCGTATTATAGTTGTTGGCATTGCTCGTTGAGCTCAAGGCTGGGAACTTAGCAGTAGATGCTGTCTCAGGAGTCCAACGGTTGTCGTAATAATACTGAGAAATGGTAGTATTGCCTACCAATGGCTTGTACATACTCTTGGTTGTCAACACACCTGTATAGCGACCTGTGCCTTGGAACATTGCATCAATACCAAGTCCCTTCCATTCCACTCCAAGATGGATGTTGTAGTAGATTTCTGGAGCCACAGTAGAGTAACCAATGGCTGTCTTATCATTGGAATCAATCTTGCCATCACCGTTCACATCCTCATACTTGATGTCACCAGGACGAGGTGTGCTACCCAAGAGTTGTGGAGTAGAAGCATCAATATCAGCCTGGTCCTTGAAGAAGCCAATAGCCTTGTAACCATAGAGCTGGCTTACACGATGACCTGTGGTACGCAAGTTGTCATAGAGCACAGGAGCCTCATCCTGCTCCTTAATCTGGCTGCGATAGTAATCGAAGTTGCCTCCGATATTAAATTTCCAATCGCCAACCTGCTTGTTGTAGTCGAGACTAGCTTCCCAACCCCAACTATCTACGATACCATCACCCTCGTAAGGTGCATCGACACCAATTTCGGTAGAATACTTACCTGCGGTAGATACCCAGATGTTGGAACGACGCTGATAGAAACCATCAAAGCTGAAATCCAAGCCACCAAACAAGGTTGCATCCACACCTGCATTAAACTTGGCTGCCTTCTCATGGGTTAAGTTTTCAGTAGCCATACGGTCGAGATAGGTACGACCAAACTCACTCGTAAAACCACTGGTAAAAGGATAAGTACCACCAGTAGTCTGATACTGCTGCATATAGTACATCCATCCGCTCTCAGGCAAGATGTCGGTCTGGATGACACCGTATGAAGCACGGAGCTTGAGGAAATCTATCCACTTGGCATTCTTCAAGAAATTCTCCTTGGAGAGAACCCAAGCCGCAGAAACCGTAGGAGACAAAGCCCACTTGCTACCAGGAGCCAAACGGTTGGAACCAGACTCTACGAGAGAGAAGTCGAGGAAGTAGCGGTCCAACAAGCCATAATGGTTGTACCAAGTGATATTCTGACGATAGAGCGTACTATTGACGGCGTATTCATCACTAAACTCATAGTCGTACTTCAACTGGCTATAGATACTGTGAATGCCAAAAGTGTTCTGATAATCGGCACTAGCATCCAAGTGGAAACGACGAGTAAAGCTATTTGTCTTGATGTCGGCACCCAAATCACTCTCTGCACCACCTGTATAAGCTTTTCCCAACTGTGGTTCTCCATCCAACCAATCGGCTATGGTAGGACTACCATAAAGGTATGTCTTACTATAGTTCTCGTAGATATTAGAGAAGTGGTCGTAAGCGATACGTCCCTGTACAGCCAAGCCCTTCAATACGGATGGCAATTCCTGACGCAATGTCAAATCTGTATTGATACCACGAGAATGGTTACGGCTATAACCAGCATCCTGAGATTGAGCCACAGGATTTACGGTACCCAACCATGTAGCATTACCGCCCCATGTTCCATTCTCACCCCTCACTGCGTATGCAGCAGAAGGAATGCTATAGACCATATCCCACAAATTAGCAGTGTTACCAGGGGCATTTGACTCTGCAAGCACACCCAGCAAGTTTACCTTCATGGTGGTATTCTTAGAGAGAAGCATATCCATGTTCATGCGCAGGTTGCCCTTCACATATTTATTATTGGTAGAATATCCCTCATGAGTATCAGGATTCTTCACGAAGCCATTATCATACTGCAAGTCAAGCAAAGCATAGTACTTAAACTTCTCGCCACCACCGGTGAATGAAGCATTCAGCATATTGGTTACGCTATGGTTGCGGAAAGTCTCGTCCACCCAGTTCACGTTAGGATAGAGGTATGGATACTTGCCTGAACCAAAAGCATCCACCTCTTCCTGAGTATAACGAGGGTTCAAGCCATCATTGGCATAAGCCTCGTTCATTGCCTTGGCATAAGTCTGGGCATTCACAAACTTAGGCTTATGCTTCATGAAGTTGATAGAATGGTCGAGATTAATCTTAATCTCCTTAGAGTTGAACTTACCACGCTTGGTGGTAATCAATACCACTCCGTTGGCACCCTTATAGCCATAGAGGGCTGTGGCAGCGGCATCCTTCAATACAGATACAGACTCTACTTCTTCAGCGGAGATGTACTGGATGTCACGCTCAATACCATCAACAACAAAGAGAGGAGTGTTACCATCCAAGCTCTGCAAACCACGGATATAGAATGTAGGGTTGATACCAGCGTAGTTGCCAGAGTTCTGCAAAGAGATGAGGCCAGAGCCTTGTCCCAAGATGGAGTTGCCGATATTCTTGGCACTGCGCTTATTGGTACTCTCACTAGTGATGACAGAAACCGCAGAGGTTGACTGTTCGCGAGAGAAGTTCACATTAGCACCCACATCTATGCTCTGAGCTGCATATCTGTTAGGAGCGATGGAATCTATTTTGACTTGTGCTGATGCAGGCAAACTCAAGAGAGCCATAGCCATGAGTACAGCGTTCTTATTTGTTTTCATTGAATTTACTTTTTTTATTTGTAACCTTTAATCAAGTAACAATTACCAAGTAGATGGTAGATTACCAACCTGGGTTCTGTACGAGATAACCCTTGAGCACCTCGGTCTGTGGGAATGGGAACAAGTACCACTTCACATCGAAGCCATTCCACCATACACGAGAACAAGTAGCAATTTGCGTACGTTCAAATTCGAAATGAGAAGGCTCATACCATGCATCATTGTCCTTGGTCAGACCCTTGGCTGTTCTGTCGCCATTGTACCATTTGTTGGTTGACTCTTTCCATTCACCCGTTTTGTCATCTTTCACCAAGCGCTTAATTAGCAAGGCATGCAAAGGACGAGAGAACAAGTCGGCTCTCTTGTAACGCTTCATATCGTAATAACGAGTATTCTCGAAGCCGAGTTCACATGCACGTTCACGAAGCAACTCTTCCAAGAGGTTGTCCTTGTTGGTGGTAAGGTTCTCTGTTGGGTTGCACTCAGCAAGTCCCTTCATACCTACACGAGCACGAACCTTGTCGATATACTCCAAAGCCTTGGCATTGTTTCCGTCAGCCTGCAACAAAGCCTCAGCATAAATCAAATAAACATCTGACAAGCGGATTACTGGCCAATGAGGCTTTTCTCTCTGATAAGCGTTACCACCAGGAACACCATCAGCAACATGCTTATTTATGAAATATCCTGTGGCATAAGCTCCAGTTTGGTTCGCAGGATTATTACCAGCATCGGTACCACCTACATACAGTTCCACATTTTTACCCGTAGAATTTCCATCAGAAACATTCACGGCATTACGCTGTCCATTGACAGAGACAGTCTCATAAAGACGAGGGTCACGAGTATATTTCACATTCTGAAGTTCCTGCTTGCCATATACCCTATCACCCTTGATAAACATGTGGTCCAGCTCACCTTCTTTTTCTGTCTCTTCCCAATTAAAAGGCTTACCATCTGCCCATGGGAACATTTCCACAAACTCCTGTGTAGGGTCGTAAGCATAACGATCGTTTCCACGGAGATATGGACGTGCTATCCAACAATACTTAGAGTTATTGTTGTTATCCGTTACACGAGTACTAAAGATGACCTCAGGGCTTGCCTGGCTAATATAGCCGAAACGATAAGCGAAGCGATAAGCCTCTTGAGTTTGATCAGTAGGCTCCTGCAAATGATAAGGATTGCCATTGTTAGCATTCTCATTCAAGAAATCCTCGCACGCTTTCTTGCACTCTTGCCAAAGCTCAGGCTTCTTACTACCCATCCATACCAACAGTTCCTGCTCATTGTTCTCCATCGAATAAGAACCACGGAAATAAGGTTGGTCATCATTGAAAAGAGGTGATGCAGCAAACTGTAACACTCTACATTTCATTGCCATAGCAGCCGCCTTGGTCCAATGACCAGTCTCGGAAGATGCATCTTCTGCTGAATATGCAAATGGTAAAGCACCCGAGTTGATGGCTTCATCATAAAGTCCGATGATAAATCGAAGAGTTTCCTCTACCGAAGAGCGCTGAACATTAGTCTTATCTTCATTCACATCGTATGAGTGAGTTACCAAAGGCAAGCCACCATAGAAGCGGAAGAGGTTAAAATAAGAAGATGCTATCAAGCATTTCGCCTCAGCAACATATCTTTTCTTGGTTGCCTCGTCCAAATTAGGCACTCTATCTATGTTCTCAATCAATAAGTAGCAAGCATGGCACATCTGCCATACATTCTCATTGTCAAAACCATAAATACTATTACCACTGGCAGCAGTCATATTTCCACTATAAATCAGTTTGAACATACCTAAGGATATATTAGGTAGATGCCAACAATCAGACATAGCCTCTATCTGTCCACTCCAATAACTACGAGAATTGCCGTCACCACTTTTGTAAGGAAGTCCATAGTACTGCTTTGAGTAAATACTCGCCAAGAACTGCTTCGTATACTCAGCACTACCAAAAATAGTATCCATTGGCACATCGCCACCAGGAGTTTTCTCTATAAAGGAATTACCAAACTTGATCTGCTCGGTACAAGCTGTCATAGAAGCTACCATACTAGTAGCTAGTACGACTCCTTTTAATACTTTATATAATTTCATTGTATTCATTTTTTATCATATATAATAGCTTTTCTATTAGAAGCCCACCTTCAAAGACAGCATATAAGTTCGCTGCAAAGGATAAGAAGGTGACGATGAAGCCCTAGCCTCAGGATCGCCCCATATATATGGAGTAAAGGTCAAGAGGTTGTAACCACTCAAAGCCAACTGCAACTGGCTCATACCCATTCGCTTCATAAATGGAGCATGAAAATCGTACGAAATCTGCAAAGTCTTCAAGCGCAAATACTTGGAATCCTTCTCATAGAGAGTTGATGTACTAGTATAGTTGTTATCATACGAATCCCAAGAAGCACGTGGATATTTAGCACTCTGCGATGGATTGTCTGCCGTCCAAGAATTCTCTACCACATACTTCAGCAATCCGCCCTGGGTGTTACTGGTCTTGGAATAGAAAGGACTACGGAATACGCCATCCAACATACGGCTAACATTCCATGCTGCCGTCCATTGAGTATTCAGGCTCCATCCCTTGTAGCTGAAGCCTAAGTTGATACCCATCATATACTCAGGATCGTCTGTGTAACCCAAGTCACGAGTCATATCATTCTCATCAATCTTGCCATCATGGTTCAAATCTACATATACAGCATCACCAGGCTGAATGTTTGCCACACGCTGGGTTGGGAAAGGTTCGCCAAAAGTCTTCTCATAAAGAGCAGGTGTATCCTCATCGTAGTAACGCCAGAATTGGTACTGGCTACGACTACCCAAGCGATGTCCCTTTACCATCTGATAATCATTTGGTTGCTTAGCCTGTCCATCATTAATCACCTCATTTTGGTTATAAGAAAGGTTTACACCTGCCCAGTAACGGAAGTTCTTAC
>CAVKNU010000126.1:0-7764 GCA_963657465.1 Lachnospiraceae bacterium | reverse complement strand
GGAAGCGGCAGCGACTCTGGCGACACGGAGCTAGAAATGTAATAAAAAATAAAGCTCGAACGCTAATAAAAAATGGGCTCGAACCCTAATAAAAAATAAAGCTCGAACCCTAATAAAAAATAAAGCTCGAACCCTAATAAAAAAATGGGCTTTGACTAGAAGAGAACTAGCCAAAGCCTTTTTTTATTAAACAGCTTAAACAGCTTATACAGCTTATACAGCTTATACAGCTTGAAACTTCTGGTGCCTTACCATCCAACGGTAAACGATGATGCAGATAACCACCGAGAACACACTGCCGAAGCTAGTGGTGAGCCCCATCGGATAGAGCGTGTCGGGATAAAGCTCGGAAGCCCAATAGGCAAACGGAATCCTGATGAGGATGACCGACAGGAAATTGTAGACGAAGGAGACGATGGAATAGCCACACGCCGCAAAGAAGCCCGTAAAGCAGAAGTGGATGCCCGCAAAGAAGCAATCGTAAACATAGCCCTGCAGATAGACCGCTCCCTTCTCCACCACCACGGGGTCGCTGCTAAAGATGCGGATGGCCGCCTCTGGGAATGTAACCCACAGCAGTATCATCAGCACGCCATAGCCGCAGCAGGTGCCGATGGCGTAACGCAGGGTACTGAGCGCCCTGTCCACCTTGGCTGCACCAATGTTCTGCGAGCAAATCGCAGAAACGGTAGAGACCATCGCCGAAGGCAGGAGGAACACCAGCCCGATGAATTTCTCCACGATGCCCACGGCTCCTGCATCGTAGACTCCTCGACCGTTGGCTATCATGGTGATGGCGAGGAAGCCTATCTGGATAAATCCGTCCTGCATGGCGATCGGGAAACCTATCTTCAGGATGTCCATGATGGTCTGCCTGTGCGGAAGGAAATCATGCCTATGCACATCGAAAACATCCCGATGCCTACGGATGGCGACGAGCGAGACGAGGACGCTGAACATCTGTGAGAGCGTGGTGCCCAGGGCTGCTCCCATCGCCCCCAGCCTCAGGTAACCGATGAAGAAGAAGTCGAGGATGACATTGACCACGCAAGCCACGGCGACGAAGTACATCGGACTCTTCGAGTCGCCCAGCCCACGGAAGATGGAGGCGATGATGTTGTAAGCCATGATGAAGGGGATGCCGATGAAGCAAACCGTAAGGTATTCCACGCTGCCCTGCCAAGCCTCGGGAGGAGTGTCGATGATGCCCACGATGCTGTTTCTGAGCAAGAGGCAGACTGCTGCCATCACCACGCTGAGCACCAAGAACATGGTGGTGGTATTGCCGATGAAGCGAGCCGTGCGAGCCGAGTCTTTCGCTCCCACGGCATGGGCAATCTTCACGGTAGAGCCCATGGCCAGCCCCATGACGACGCAGGTGAAGAAGTACATGATCTGTGCGCCATTCGACACCGCCGTCGTGCTCTCCACCCCACAATATCGACCTATCACGAAGAGGTCGGCCAATCCATAGAGGATTTGCAAGAAATAAGCCAGCATGTAGGGCAAGAGGAAGTTCCAGATGTTGCCCATGATGCTGCCTTCTGTCAAGTCTTTTCTATTCATAATTAGCAAAAGTACAAAGAAAATATATGCAAAAGTACAAAGAAAAATCGACTTAGCCTAAACTTTTACAAGAAAATGCCCCTTTTCTTTCAACAAACCGGAAAGAAAAGGGGCAACGCCAAGGTATTGTTACTCAAAGAGTGAAGAGGTTTGCCGTCACCTTATACTTACCAAAGGTGGTCTTGGTCAACGATTCTTGTGAGACAAAGGTCTCCCCTTCCTTTGCCAAGAACTTACGCAATAAGTCCAGTGGGTACATGGTGAAAGGATCCAAGTCGCCAAGGTCTATCTCCGCATCTTCCAGTTCCTCCATGGAATCGTGTAAGATGACAGGCCATTGGAAATCATAATTCTCATAGTTCTCCTTCAAGCCCACGGTGATGATGTCGCCCATGGCTCCACCTGCACCAACCTCGCCTTCATCCACAGCCACAAGTCCTTGTTCCTGCAAGTCATCATAAAACTTGATAAAGGCAGGATGCTCCACGATAGATAAGGTATCAATGAATGTCTTTGGTGGCTTATGCAGTCGAAGCACTCGCTGGCGGTCCTCATACTTGATGCTAGTATAATCAGACTCTCGCCACATCAGGCGCAAGCCTCTACCCACCAACTGCTCCAACAAGATAGGTGCCTGGGATGAGCGGAGCGGAACGAGCACGCAGATGTTGTTCACATCAAATCCCTCACGGAGCATCAATACGGAGATGACAACTTTCGGACTCTTGTAATGGTCGATGTCGAAGAGCTTTGCCTTGATTTCTTTCCACTCCTCGTCCGTATCCTTTTCTTCCATCTGGTTCTCAAAGAGATGCCAGTTGGTAAGGGCTATCAATCCCTCACCCGTCGTCTTTCTGCCGATGCCATCTTCCTTGGTCACCACATTATTTTGGATGAACGAGAACACCTCATCCCTGTAACGCTCAGGGATGAAGACATCTTGGTTCATGTAATAATCGTTGGTCTGAGGGTCACGATATTCCTCGTCTCTCTTCTTCCTGCCACAAAAAGCATCCAGCAGACGGTCGTAAACAATCAAGCCTGGTGCCACAATCAAGAACTTTTGGGTGAATCGTCCGCTCACCACTTCCTCGTGTCTGGCATTCAGCATCTGCCAGATCAAGAGAGCATGCATCACCCAAGTCTTTCCTGTACCCGTAGCCATCTTCACGGCATATTTCGGGAACTGGTACTTAGGCTTAGCCAGTTGTGCCAAGTCTGACCTATCCATCAGTTCGGGGATGATACCTTGGTAAGCATCCAGCACACAGTTCTCCCCCAACACCTCATGGAGGTAGATGATGTTGAGGATGGCTTGTCGCTGACCCTCATGAAAGTTTCTCTCACGAGTACTGCAAAAGCCTTGACGCAAACCTTTCTGTTCTCCTTGTGAGGCATGGTGAGACGAGTGGAATAGACGCAATGCAATGGGTCGCTGTCATTATCCACGTTCTCCCGATAATCTTGCCAAGTGCTGCGGAAAGTTTCTCCGTCATAATCAGGGTCAATGCTCCAATACTCGATGAGCGACAATGGGTCTTGCTCCATTACCTTTTGTAGTTTTTCCTTGTCCTTATCATCCAGAGGAATATTGTCTGGAGAAAGGAGCACATAGTTGCTGAGACTGATGTCAAGTTCATCCTCCCCATTACCATTTATGGTTACTGCAACAGGATTTACTACCAGATATTGCAGAGAGGAGAAGCGAACGGTCTTGTCGGCGATGAGTTTCTTAAAGCCTTTCTTCGATAGCTTATCGAGCAAGTCAGGTGGAATCACCAAGACCTCAACGTTACTGTTCTTATATTTCTCGATGGCTTGCGAGATGTCGAAAGCAAAATTCCAACCGAGCACGATGACCTTATCCCAGTCGCCACCCAACAAGGATGCTGGCTTGCCTATGTCGCAGGTTATCCAGCGACGGCCAAGACGCTCCGCAACAGCCGCCGTTGTTCCACTGCCTCCGAAGAAATCGCATACGAGGTCACCCTCGTTGGAAGAGGCTTTGATGATTCGTTCGAGGAGGGCTTCAGGCTTTTGGGTATCATAGTTTACACTTTCAGAACTTGTTGGTGAAATTAAATTTATATCATCCCAATAATCACTAACTACATATGATTTATTCTTCCACCTTCAGCTACACCTCATCCATCCGATACAGTTTCCAACCATCAAACTGCATAATGATTCTATGTAGTTGAGTGCCTTGGCGCAAAGCCTCAACTCTCGGTGCTTCAGCATACCGCTTGATTTGAGCCTCCGCCTCATCCCATTGCTGGGCAATCAATGCCTTATAAACTTTTTCAGACATTCCTTTTTCTCTCTTAGGAATCAGCTTTAGTTCCAAGATATAACTATGCTTTGTTGGATAATGAGTCAAGTCAGGCAAAAGGAAGAAATCGCAATAGCCATGGTTCAATTCCAACTCTGGTGCCGTATAGTAATAATTGTTGAGATTCAGATAAGCCATGAAGAAGCCTTGCAGGTTTCGCTCCGCCTCGATGCCATCACGCACCGAGGAAACATTGGCGTACGCCTCAGCCATACATTCCAAGGTCTCCCTCCACTTTCCCTCAAAAGCCATCAACGTAAACTTATATTCAAGGTCAGAGAGGTTGACATACTTATCACTTTGATAGTCTTCTAGCAAATAGCCATAATATTGCTTGCGAACATTGTTGTTAGGAATGCCCAATATGAGCTGGCTTCCAAAAGTTCCCTTGATGGTAAGCATTCCATAATAGAACAACAAACTAGGGAATATCTGCGGATTGGTAATCATCCTCGCTGGGAAAGTCTCTTCCAAGTGGCAGATTATCTGTCCTGTCTCTGCTATCGTACGAATAATGCCTTTACGGTCACCATCCAATTTGTCAAGATTGATGAGCTTGCGCATCTTGTTATAATCCGTCTTCGTGTTAGGGTCTATCATTTCCTTAGGTCCTTCACCACGATTTATGTAGTTGCGGAGATAATAAAGCACCATGTCACAGTTGAAGACACGGCTTTGTGTCTTCAATGCCTCTTCCGCAAAGCAATAATTATCATACCAAGGCTTCATCTCCTTGATGATTGCCTCGATGTCGCTATCAGGACGAATCAAGCCTTTTTCCTTGTAATAAGTGAACATTTCCCGCACATCCTCCGTGGAGAAACCAAGCATCTGGTTGAACTCTTCCTTGGTGGAAATATGCCAGCCGATATTGAATCCGCTGGTTACATCATCGAGCGTCACAGGACTGACGCCTGTAATGAAGATACGCTCAAAGTTGCCCTTAAACTTCTTGAAGATGTCACGGTAGAACCCTTCAGCATGAGTGATTGCCCAATACACATCCTCACCCTGCTCATTGAGCACGGTATTGGTAAAGTTGTCATACTCGTCGATGATGAGATAAAGAGGATATTTGTGATATTTCGCCTCATTCAATATGATGGCAAACTTGCCCACAGCATCTTCTGTTTCCCTCACCTTCTTGATAGTTTCTTCGGGATAATATTCATGATAATCACGCACAAAGCCATCCAGTTCCACACCGAGGAAGAAATTAAAACGCTCCTCCAGCTTTTCGATACTCCCGCCCACTTGCGAGAAGTCGAGATAAAGTACCTGAAACTTGCCTTGCAACGATGTCGGGTGCTTGCCTATCCACAGGTCGCCAAACAAGTCCTGAAACTTGTCCTTGTTGCGTATGTCATAGTAAGCACGAAGCATACTGATGAATACGCTCTTGCCAAAACGGCGAGGGCGAATGAAAAAGAGGTTGCGAGCTTGGCTCTCCAACTTAGGCAAATACATCGTCTTATCGACATAATACAGGTCGTCTCGCCTTACTATGTCGAAATCAGATACGCCGTATGGTATTTCCTTGATATGTTTCTGCTCCATCATTACTATCAGTTTATTATTTTATGGGGCAAAGTTACAAAAAATATCGGAAGATGCAAAAGATTCTAGACATTTCTTTTGCATCTCCCGATATAATATCATCCTTTCTTCAGTGCCCTCATGGCATTGAGCACAGCCAATACCGTAACGCCTACATCGGCAAAGACTGCCATCCACATCGTACCCAAGCCTACCGTTGCGAGCAACAAGACCGCTATCTTCACGCCGATGGCAAAGACCACATTCTCATGGGCAATATGAATGGTGCGACGAGCTATCCTGATGGCAAGGGCTATCTTGCGAGGCTCATCATCCATCAAGACCACATCTGCCGCCTCGATGGCTGCATCACTTCCCAGTCCGCCCATGGCGATTCCCACATCGGCACGCTTTAGTACTGGGGCATCGTTGATGCCATCACCCACATAAGCCAAGGTCTTATCCTGAGGCTTTTCTGATAGCAATCGCTCCACCTCAGCAACCTTATCCGTAGGAAGGAGTTCGGCACGACACTCGTCCAAGCCGAGCTTGCGAGCCACATCCTCGCCCACCTCCCGGCGGTCGCCCGTCAGCATCACGGTCTTCTCCACGCCAAGTTTCTTGAGCTGAGAGATTGCCTCCATGCTACCCTCCTTGATGCGGTCGTTGATGACGATATGGCCAGCATACTTGCCGTCGATTGCCACGTGGATGATGGTGCCCACCTTGCTGCAATCATGCCACTGCGCCCCGATGCTCTCCATCATCTTCTTGTTGCCCACGCAAACCACCTTTCCGTTTACCTTGGCACGAATGCCATGGCCAGCGATTTCCTCCACATCAGTTACCTTGCAACCATCCGTGGCCTCCGTAGGGAATGCCGCACGCAGGGCTGCACCTATCGGATGGGTAGTAAAGTGCTCGGCATGAGCGGCAAGATGAAGCAGGATTTTCTCCTCATCAGAATATTCTCCGACATGAATGTTCGCCTTTTCTCCCGAAGGATTCTTCTTATCTCCCGAAGGATTCTTCTTTTCTCCCGAAGGATTCTCAGTTGATGAAGAGCAATCATCTCCTGTATGCACAGCCTCAACGGCAAACTCTCCATGGGTCAAGGTTCCAGTCTTGTCGAACACGACGGTGCCCACCTTGGCGAGCGCATCCATATAATTGCTTCCCTTGACGAGGATACCATTGCGAGAGGCTCCGCCGATGCCACCAAAGAAGGTGAGCGGCACGCTGATAACCAAGGCACAAGGACAAGACACCACCAGGAATATCAAAGCCCTGTTGAGCCACAATGGGAAGTTATCGCCAAAGCTTCCTGCGCCCAGCCAATCAGTGGCGAAGCCCAATGCTCCAAGCAATGGTGGCACTACCGCCAAAGCCAATGCAGCAAAGACGACTATCGGCGTATAGACACGGGCAAAGCGAGTGATGAAAGCCTCGCTCTTCGACTTGTTCTCGTCGGCGCTCTCCACCAAGGCGATAATCTTGGAGACGGTACTATCGCCAAAGCTCTTGGTGGTACGAACACGAATCACACCCGTCAGGTTGATGCAACCAGAGATGACCTCATCGCCCTCATTCAAGTCGCGAGGCACACTCTCACCCGTCAACGCCAAGGTATTCAATGCCGAACTACCCTCAATGACCACGCCATCCAAAGGCACTTTCTCCCCAGGCTTCACCAAGATGGTCTCTCCCACCTTTACTTCCTCAGGAGCAACCACCTGCACCTGATTATCACGAACCACATTCGCCACATCCGGGCGGATATTCATCAGATGCGAGATACTGTCACGACTCTTGCCTTCGGCGTAGCCCTCGAAGAGTTCGCCCACCTGGAAAAAGAGCATAACGAATACAGCCTCTGGGAACTCGGTATCAGCCCCAGGGAAGAAGCCGATGCACAAGGCTCCGATGGTTGCGATGGCCATCAAGAAATCCTCATTGAACATATCTCCCTTGACGATGCCTTCCGCCGCCTCGCCCAGCGTCTCATGTCCTATTAATAAATAAGGTACCAGATAGACGAGCAACAGTTGCCAGGTGGCAAGCTCAAAATTCTTCTCAATAACGACCGCTCCTATCAGGAGGATGACGGTCAAAGCGATAAGGATGATCTTAGGCTTTAGTCCTCCCTCCTCGTGGTCATGATGATGCTCATGATTGTGATTTTGATGTTTCATTTCTTCCATAATCCTGCAATACTTTTAGTTTACTTTTTCTTTTTTAGTTTACTTTTTCTTTTCTGGGTGCAAAATTACAAAAAGGCTTCTGCAACTGGGTTGCAAAAGCCTTCTATCTAGTATTTTTTACCTTTTTAC
>CAVKNU010000125.1:0-7802 GCA_963657465.1 Lachnospiraceae bacterium | reverse complement strand
TTTGACTATAAGTTTCTTTTATGAGGGCATGGTGCAAGTAAGTTTTGCGCCATGCTCTTTTTATATCAGAAAACCTGTTATTTTTTTGAAGAAATGAAAATAATCCACAAAACATTTGGCTCTTTATTAGTTTTTATGTATTTTTGCTGTTGAATTTTGACCAAATACAAACAAAGTAAAAAGGAACATATTATGGCTACAGTATCATTAAATAGTTTGTGGAACTTTATCCAGTCCATGTCTTTAAGTGCAAGCAACGAACAGTGGCTTGCAGATAGATTACATGAATCTGCCACAACTAAAGAAAATATAGAGAAAAATAAAAAGTTAGATACACTAAATAAGCTGTGTGGAGCTTGGGACAACACAGATGGTGACCTTATAGAAAAGGCCATTTGTGAAGGACGAAAAGCAGATTATACACGTGAATTTGTATCATTTGATGACTAAACAATCATTGCCATGAGAAAAGGATATTTGTTAGATACAAACATTTGTATTTACCTATTCAAAAATAGGTATCAAATTAGAGAAAAATTATGTGAAGTAGGCTTTGAGAATTGTTATATCTCGGAAATTACTTTAGCAGAATTAATCTATGGGGCTCAATGTAGTGCAAACATAGAGAAGCATACCAAAGAAATTAAAGATTTGCTAACCATTATCAAAGTTTTGCCAATACGTCCCATCCTACAAGATTATGCTCTAGCAAAGAAAGAATTGCGCTTATCAGGAATGATGATAGACAACTTCGACTTGCTCATTGGTGTTACTGGATTAGCCAACAATTTGATTGTTGTCACCGAAAATGTAAAACATCTTGGACATATATCTGGACTAAAAGTAGAAAATTGGGTAAAGAAATGATTATCATTGCAACACCTCAAGGAGTTTAAAAGTTACAATTATGCCAACAAACAAGAATGCTCAACTCAGATACAAGGTTCTTGATCGTTGTTTTAGCGACTTCAAGCACAAATATACAATAGACGAACTCGTTGATGAAGTCAACGAGAGCCTTTCCGACCTTACAGGACAAATCATAAGTCTTCGACAAATTCGCGATGACATCAAATACATGCGTGACAGAGTTTCTTACAATGCACCAATTAAAGCTTACCCACTTGGCACTGGTCGCCAATGCTATTATAGATATGAAGATCGTAACTTTACCATCTTTGACAATGAGTTGAGTGTTGAGGAAGTAAATGATTTACGCTCAACTATAGAGATGTTGGGAAAATTCAGAGGAACACCTGCCAACGCTTGGTTGGAGGAAGTCATCTCAAATCTAGAGTATCGTTTTAATATTAAATCAAACTCAGAGAACCTAATTGCTTTCGAAAACAATGAGCAGTTAAAAGGATTGGAATATCTGTCAGACATTATTGAAATGACAACACACCACCAACCATTCAATATCCACTATTGCAGTTTTAAGGGAAAAGAACAAGATGCTACCATTCACCCATATTACGTCAAACAATATAACAATCGTTGGTTTGTACTAGGATATAACGAAAAGTACCATAACCTCTCTATATACGCCCTTGACAGAATCCAATCTATCAAGAAAGCAGATATCGCATTTAAAAAGAATGAGGATATAGACTTTAAGGCATACTTTGACAATATCATAGGTGTTACTCTTTTAGACAAGCATACACCCATTGAAACTATTACCCTGAAATTTGAAGCAGATAGATTTCCATACGTTCTGTCCAAACCGCTCCACTTCTCACAAGAAGTAACCAATGAAGACGAGCATATTATTACAATCAAGGTAAAGCCTAACTATGAGCTACGTCAGCTTATTTTCTCTTACATTCCAGATGTAGAAGTGCTTTCTCCAGCATGGTTCAGAGAGGAAATTAAGCAAAAAATTGAAGGAAATCTCAAGAAATATTTATCTGTGCAAAAAGGCTGCACAAAAGAGTAGTACCTTTGCACCGTCATTCAGAAATAATGGCAAAACAGATAAATGTCTAATTTTAAATTTTCACAATTATGTCACAGAACAACACTCTTTCAGTTAAGGCTAAGAATATAGTAGATAACTTCATCAACAAGCACTGGAGTAACATCGGAGAGAAAGCTATCTCCAAAACGGACACAATGAAACATGTCATTGTGACTTTGTACATCCAGATGCCAAACTACAAGGCAGAACTTGTAGCACCTTTCAAGAACTGCATTTTTGACTTGCATGATTACTTCACGCAAGAAGAGCTTGAAGTCATCCTTCCAGAAAGCAAAGCAGTCATCAAATATTGCTATGAGTTTGCCGACGAAATGAGACACATTGATTTCAATGTATGGACTTCCGACAGCAATAGTGAACTTGTGGAGGAGATTCTTGTAAACGACCCACCCTATAGTATCTACAAGACTCCAAAGAGTGTTATAGATTTATGTATGAGGCTCAGCGGGAAGTCTCTCGCAAACGAAAAAGTATGTATTCCGTATGGTGACATTGCTGATTATGCGCTTTATAACCCAGAAGCTGAATACCATATTGGGTGTGAAGGTTCCTCTTTTGACGACGGTAAGACTATCTACAAAAACAATTATGTCAATGGTTACTACAAAATTCTATTAGATAGCCAAGGCATCAAATCTGAAACCATATATGACGATGATAGCCATAATCGTTGGTTTACACTATACAAGAATCTTCGACCAGACTATGTTTTTGCATATTGTCCAATATTAGGACAGACATGTAAAACCGAATTGCAATATTGTGATGGCATGTGGTCAAATCCTCAAGATGTTACCCCTATTGATTTGGCAGAGACTATCTTAGTTTGTTTTGCTTCCACTAAGCCTGGTAAATATCTTGACTTTATAGTACCATCAGAGTTTTTAAAAGACAAGGTCTTTTGGAATCTTTTCAAGGCACTATATAACGTAAAGAAAACCACATTCAATGTCACCATAATCTCATTACCTAGTATGGAATTTGGTGCAACATCTGTTGATACAACTTTGCTACATATCGAAAAAGACAAAGGAGATGATGGAGCTATTCGCTTAATTGATGCCACAGCCCCAGAGTTCTATAACAGAGGTGGGTTTACAGAGAAAGGTTTAGATTTTGAGAACAAGGTTTCTTTTAGAATCACAAATTCCGAGTATTATCAAAGAAAAGGGCTAAACGTTGATTTGCTGATGGAAGTCATCAACTCTGAGGATTGCAATGCCAAATATGAAGAACGTATAAACTACATACAATTCTTTGGTACCAATGAGCATGTTTCACACCAATACCTCATTGACAAGAAACTCCCCATATTGTCAAGTGATGAGAAATACATTGCCTTAAAAGAGTTGATAGACATTGTACCAACACCAAATGTCAAAGAAGATAGCCTTGTTGCATATATGGCTTCCAACTATTTTAAAATAGGCAAACTAAAAGATGTGGAAGGAACAACGGCATCAGAAGATAACCTTATCCCTTTCCACTTGAAAAGCAAGAACATCACAGAAGATTATCTGCTTAGAGAGTTGGCCAAAAAGTATTGTACAGTTCAAGCTCAATATCTGTGTGATAGAAACATAATAGGAATACACCAGAATGTTATTTTGGAGCCAGAATATTTCCTCGAATTCAAGATTGCCTTACCATCATTGGAAGAGCAAGAACGTAGATGCAAAGAAGATGCACGTAAATCTTTGGAAGAGGCGCGCAAGTACCTGAAAGAAGCAGACAGACAACTCTTGCAATCTGCCGAGGAGTTCAAACGTGATGTCCACATGAAGAAACATGCCATTGGTCAGACACTATTCAATCTGAGTAATTGGTGGGATTTATTGCAAAAAGCTCGCAAAGAAGGTCATGGCATTGTGGATGATACTAAAGAAATTGGCAGAATCCATAAAAACAAGGTCGCAGACATCTATACGAACATTCAAACTGCAATAGAAAAGTTGCAAATGCAAGTGGAACACTTTTGGCAAGCAGATGGTTTACAAACGGATAGCTTTTCCTTGGATGCTTTTATAAAGACCTATGTCAAGGAACATCAGAGTCCATTGTTTGTTTACGAATACGACACTTCTGCTCTTCAAAACAATAATGCAGCAAATGTAACGTTCTCTAAACAAGCACTCACCATGATATTCAACAATATCATCAACAATGCTTGCAGCCACGGCTTTGAGAACAAGGCTTCTGGCAAAAACATTGTCAAAATAGAGTTGCAAATGGACAAAGAGCAACCATCCATCACCATCTCTAACAATGGCAAGCCTGTCCATGAGAAGATTTGTTCTGAAGATGTCTTTACTTATGGCAGATCTTCTAAAAGCGGGCAAGTTCATTATGGCATTGGAGGCTATGAGGTCAGGAATCTCATGCGAGAGTTTAATGGTGAAGCAGAATTTATCTCAGCTCCACTAGATGATTTCCCTGTTTGCTACAAATTGACATTTAAGGTGACTAGCAATCATGTTGAACATTAAAAGACAACAGATATGACAAACGAAATATCATATAAAGTTTTGTGGGTAGATGATGCCCCATCCATCATACAAGCTTTCCAAGCAAAGGCAGAGGACTACAACATAGACCTCTGCCCCATCAACAATTGGGAAGATGCCGAACAACTTTTGAAAGCGAACTTTGAAGATTACTCAGCCATCATTCTTGATGCCGAATGCAAGATGAATGCAAATGACCCAGAAGAAAGCGGTTTTATCCATAAAGTACTGAGTTCACTTAATAATTTCTTTGGCAAGAAACAAGTGTCCATTCCTTGGTATATTCTGTCAGCTGGTACAATGGATGGTTTCAATAGTGCTATGGACATCGCCCAATACAGCCACTCAAAATTTGACAAGGAATGGGGAAACATGGTATACTCCAAAACTAGCCCTGCACAAAATGAGAATAGTCCAGAAAAACTGTTTGAAAATATCACAAGAGTTGCAAGTAACCAAGTCTCCAACAAAGTATTGTACCGATTTCAAGACACCTTCAAATACTTAGGAGAAGGAAAACTCATAGACAAAGAAGCCCGAGACATAACGCTCAATATGTTATGCAGCCTTTACTACCCAGAGGACAATCCACATTTTGAGTATCAAGGCAATCCTTTGCGAAAAGTCATGGAGCATATTTTCAGAGCAGCACATAAACATGGATTGTTGCCAGAAGAATGCTTTGAGAAAGCAGGACAACTAAACCTTCTGGATGCCAACCGCTTCATGTCTGGAAAATCCACAAGCCATAGTATGCTAAGATATGGGCAAGAAGGTGACTACAAAAAAGGCATAGAGGGAAATACCATATTCCCTAACTATATGGGCAATATAACAAAGAACATCCTCAACTTCGCCAGCGCGACTTCTCATACCAGCGAGAGTAACGAATATACGATAGATGACAAGGACCTTGTCATAGACGAGAACGAAAAGGAGCTATTCTTTGGATATGTATTGCAACTATGCCATGTCATCAAGTTCTTCGGGCATTTTGTTGAAATACATCCCAACAAAGAAACCAACTTAGGAATGATTAAAAAAGTCTATCATGCCTAATACCCTCTTCAACAAAATACAACATTAAAAATAAGCATCATGAACATAAAAGAATTTGCACAATATGTAATTGATACAGTGCAAGATACTGCCGATAGCAATGATACCGATTTCAACACTGAAATCGTGAGATACTATTTGGACTGCATGGAAGAATGCGGTGAAGTTAGCGCACCAGAAATATGCACGTTTGCAGAAAGAAGAGCAAGACTAACTGCTTATGACTATAACGATGAGGCCGAATCATTAGACCTTTTCCTTTTTATTCATACAGCACCTGTTGCAGCAAGAGCAGACTCCAAAGTACAAACAGGCTTTAATTATCTTCAAGAGTTCTATAGCCAATGTGTTAAAAAGAAAGCTCCGTTCAAAGGCTTAGAAAATGAATTTGACGGAGAAGTTCAAGATGCTATCAACATCGTGAGAGAGTCAAAAGGCAAAGTGAATATGATTCGTTTCTTTCTTCTTACTGATGGCGCTGTTTCTTCCAACGACATCCCTACCCATAGAGAAGATGAGGATGGAGTTATTTACGAGTACCATATTTGGGACATCGCCAGCATTTACCGACAAGACCAAATCAAACAAGGAAATGACAAAATAGAGATTGACTTTGAGAATGACATCAAATATTATGTTCCTAACAAGAATTCTAAGCTCAATGAACAAGTTGCCCCAAAGATTCAATGTCTCAAAGTAGAAGACGAAAATCCAAATGTAGATACTTATCTGGCTATTATATCAGGAGATGTTTTGGCTAAAATCTATAACCAATATCGCACATTACTTTTGGAGAAGAATGTAAGAGCTTTCTTGCGTAATAAGAGCAAAGTCAACCAACGCATCATGTCAACCATCAAGAGAACACCAGAAATGTTTTTCTCCTACAATAATGGCATCTCTACTACTGCAAGTGAAGTTGAACTGAAACAAACTGGCCGCATCCAATATATAACCAAGTTGAAAGACTGGCAAATCGTTAATGGTGGACAAACAACCGCATCCATAGCATGTTCTACTGATTGCGACCTAAGCAAAGTATTTGTCCAAATGAAAGTAAGTGTCGTGAAAGACAAGGAGAAGTACAACGAAATAGTTAGTTCTATCTCTAAGTGTGCCAACAGTCAGACTGGCATCAAACAATCAGACTTTGATTCTGGTGACGAATACCTCGTAAAGTTGGAAAATATCAGTAAAGAAGAAATCGCTCCTGTATCAAATACCAAGTGGTTCTTTGAGCGTATGAGAGGACAATACACTGATACAAGAGCGAGCTTGACTGAGGTAGAAGAAAAGAATTTCAAGGCAGAATATCCTAAAAAGCAGATGTTAACAAAGACTGACATTGCCAAGGTCATGATGATTTGGGATATGAAGCCTCATATTGCATGCAACAGCAGAGAAAAATGCTTTTCTTCATACATGGCTTCATTAAAAAGGAACCAAACAAGCATAGATGCTGCATACTGGCATAAGATTGTAGCACTTAGCATTCTGTACAAGGATATAGAAGCGTGCTATGAAAAGAGATGTGGACAAAATGGCTTTAAGTCAAGAACAACTGCCTATACTCTTTCTGCCATCGCTTTTCTTACTAATCAAAGTCTTAACCTGACTTATATTTGGAAGAATGAGAAAGTACAGCCTCAACTAGAAGAAGTCATAGAAAGAGAAGTCGTAAAAATCAATGATTTTCTTGACCAAGACAACTCTAGATCATTCACTAAGAATGCAAAATGCTGGGAAGACTTAAGAGACATGATTGAGGGACATACGGTACCTGCATCCTTATTAATTACAGAGGATGAAACTCCCGAAGATTACAATGAAGAAGAAAAAGGAATCATTATTCAAGCAAACTCTATATCGGCAAGCTGGTGGAAGTCTATGCTCGACTGGTCAAAGGAAGAAAACAAACTTTCATTAATCGAAAGAAGACAAGCTTCTAATTACATCAAGAAAATGGAGAATAATCGGTTCATCAAAACAATAAAAGCAGCAGAAAAGGCTATTGCTCTGAAGAAAAAGACTGAAGCTCTAGGCTTTACTATGCAAGATTTCTAATTGGGCTATAAGTTACCTTACATGGGCATGGCGCAAGCGATTTACGCCATGCCTTTTTAATGTAAAACATTATGCAAAAGCCATCGCTTTTTCATCGCTCATATCGTCGCATTTCCCCTTTTTAACTTTCTTTCAGCCATCCATTGGCATCTTATCAAAAGAAAGTCGTATCTTTGCAAAATATTTATAGAAGA
>CAVKNU010000124.1:0-7803 GCA_963657465.1 Lachnospiraceae bacterium | reverse complement strand
GTAAATGAGAAAATCCCAGCCATCAAAATGATTGATAGCTGGGATTTTATTATTTAATGCGACGGATTGCAAAACCGCTAAAACCAAACTTGCATCATCTGTGAGAGCATTATAGTTCTATATTTCATTCTCCTATTTGTTAGAACTTTGTTATAAAAATGTTGCTCGTTAGAGTTTTTTTACTAACTTTGCAAGCAAAACTACAAACCGACAGAAAGTATGGCCAAAATTAAAGTGAATGAAACAGAGGTCACAGTAACCATCATTAATGGAGAGGATTATATTTGCATAACCGATATGATGAAGGCAAAGGATGGAGAATTCTTTGTAACAGATTGGCTTCGCAACAGAAATACATTAGAGTATATTGGTATCTGGGAGAAAGTATATAATCCAAATTTTAATTATGGCGAATTCGCCATAATTAAAAACCAAGCTGGCTTGAATCGTTTTAAAATAAGTGTGAAAGAATTTGTTCAAAGAACTAACGCAATATCTCTTCAGGCAAAAGCTGGTAGATATGGTGGAACATATGCCCATAAAGATATAGCTTTTGAGTTTGCTATGTGGATAAGTCCTGAGTTTAAGATCTATATGGTAAAGGAATTTCAACGTTTAAAAATTCAAGAACAAGCTCAGTTAGGTTGGTCGGCAAAGCGTGAACTGTCAAAGATTAATTATCGTATTCACACTGATGCCATAAAGAACCACTTAATCCCAATGGAGGTTACCCCAGCTCAGGCTTCAATGATATATGCTAATGAAGCTGATGTGCTGAATGTTGCTATGTTTGGCATGACTGCAAAGCAATGGCGTGATTTGAATTCAGAAAAGAAAGGTAACATACGTGATTATGCAACCATGAATGAGCTAATCTGTCTTTCAAACATGGAGAATCTGAATGCCGTATTCATAGATCAAGGCATGTCGCAAGGTGAGCGTTTGGTAAAACTTAACCAGATAGCTATACAACAAATGCGAGTATTGGAAGATAATGATGTAGATAGAAACTTATTGAAATAAAGAAAAAAGCTGTAAGTCGTAAACGAGAAAATCCCAGCCACCAAAATGATTGATAGCTGGGATTTTTTATGTAAATCGGGGATTGTAAATCCTCCGAATCGTATTATTGCTTACGCATTTGCTGCCACTGAAATCCAGTCGAAGACGAATGAGCAAACACCGAATGCTACGATACCTACGGTACAGATGGCAAGAGCCAACTTGGTAGAACATGCGCTCTGGAAGGTTGGCAATGGGTTGTCATTGTGCTTGATGAACATAGCCTTCACGATGAGCAAGTAGTAGTACAAGCTGATGACCGTGTTGACCAAGGCGATGAATACCACGCCGTATGCCCAAGCACCGAGTGTGGTGTGGATGTCGTGTGTACCAACGGCAGCCATGAACACGAAGAACTTAGAGAACATACCTGCGAATGGAGGAATACCACCCAATGAGAACAATGCCAAGGTCATCAAGAATGCCAAACGAGGGTTTGTCTTATAGAGACCATTGTAGCTGTCCATCTGTACAGTGCCATTGTTGTGCTCCTCTACAGCAGAGATGATGGTGAAGACGCTCATGTTAGCTACTACGTAGATAAGAACATAGTAAGTAAGAGCGGTCACGCTCATCGCTGAGTTGCCAACTACTGCCAGCATAATGTAACCTGCCTGAGAGATAGAAGAGAATGCCATGAAACGCTTCAAGTCGCTCTGACGGATAGCAAACAAGTTGGCGATGGTGATAGAGAGCACGATGACGATATAAAGCAATACTGTCCAGTACTCAACCATTGGCGCAAACACCTTCATCAAGATAGCGCAGAGGGTGAATGCGGCAGCACCCTTAGACACTACAGAGAGATAACCTGTCACTGTAGTTGGGGCACCCTGATATGAATCGGCTGTCCAGAAGTGGAATGGAACCAAGGAAATCTTGAAGCCCAAGCCACTGAAGAAGAATACCATACCAGCGATGGTCAATGGAGAAGCAGCAATCTTGGTTGCCACATCGTCGAAGTACAATGTACCACAAGCTGCATAGAGCAAAGAGATACCGTAGATCATCACGCCACTAGAGAATGTAGCGGTGAGGATGAACTTAGCACCAGCCTCTGCTGAGTTGTGACGATACTTGTCGAACGCCACCAAGCAAGCCATTGGCACAGATGCCATCTCAAGGCCCAAGAAGAACAAGAGGAAGTGGTTGGCACTTACCATCATGTTCATACCGAGCAGTGTGGAGAGTGTGAGCATATAGAACTCACCCTCCTTGAACGCTGTATCCTCACGGCTCAACCATTCCTTTGCCTGGATGAGCACAATGAGCGTACCGAGAGCCAAGATGGTCTTGATGACACCCTGGGCAGCACCCGTGGTGTACATACCACCGAAAGCCTCAGTAGCTTCTGTAGGGAAAATGTTGATGGCGATGTGAGCCACCATCAAGAGGCATACCAGAGGATTGAACCACTTACGGTCTGCGCTCTTGGAACTGCAGAAGTCAGCTATGAAAGTGATAAGCAGGACTGCCATCAAGGTAGCCTCTGGAATCATATTTAAAAATTGACTGTAATTCATTTCTTCTGATATTTATTACATATTAATTACACTAAAGATAGGACCTACAGCGTCCATGATAATCTCCTCTGCCCAGAGTGGGAACATACCGAGACCAGCAACGCAAGCAATCAAGCCCGCAACGGCGATACGCTCGTCCCATGTGGCATCGTGAAGCTTCTCCAACTTTGGATTAGGAACCTTCTGATACAAGATCTTACCCACGCAACGCAAGATGTAAACCGCTGTTACTACGATTGAGGTACAAGCGATGATGGTACATACACGATGGAACATATCTGCATTCTGGAAGGCACCCACGAAGATGGTCATCTCGGCTACGAAACCTGAGAAACCTGGCAAACCGAGGTTGGCCAAACCTGCCACAGCATAACCTACTGAGAGGAATGGAATGATCTTCATCAAACCGCCCAAGTAACGTACGTCACGAGTTCCTGCCTGGTGGTAAATCATACCGATAACGGCAAAGAAGAGGGCGGTCATCAAACCGTGAGACAACATCTGGAGGATAGCACCCGTAGCTGCTGTCTGGGTCATCATACAGAGAGCGAAGAGCACCATACCACAGTGAGACACTGAAGAGTAAGCGTTGATGTACTTCAAGTCGGTCTGAACACAAGCAGACAAAGCACCATATACGATAGAGATGGTGGTCAATACCAAGAACACCTTGATCCAGAATCCGTGAGTAGCGGCTGGCAAGAGGAACATGGCGATACGGAAGCAACCGTAACCGCCGAGCTTCATCAATACACCGGCGTGCAACATAGATACGGCTGTTGGCGCACTGGCGTGACCATCAGGAGACCATGTGTGGAATGGGAACAAGGCACCGAGGATACCGAAACCGATGAAGAGCAATGGGAAGAACACGTTCTGTACGCTCTCTGGGATAGCGTGGGCACCATTGGTATGGTGAGCGATATCCATGATTTCGAAGGTCTGAGCACCACTATAGAAGTAGATACCCAAGATACCGATGATCAAGAGTGCAGAACCACCCATCAACATCAAAGTCAACTTCATGGCTGAGTACTCCTTCGCACCACTACCCCATACACCAATCAAGAGGTACATAGGGATGAGGGCTACCTCGTAGAACATGAACATGGTGAACATATCCACTGAGATGAAGAAGCCATATACACCGATGCTCAAGAGGGTGAACCAGAGGAAGTATTCCTTCTTCATAGGCTCCATCTGCCAAGAGGCAAATGTACCTGTGAACACGATGATGGAGGTCAAGAGCAACATCACCACAGAGATACCATCTACGCCGAGGCTGTAGTTGATGTGCAATGGCTCAAACCAAGGCACGCTGTAGGTGAAGAGCATAGGATATTGGTCGGCTGGCATTGTCTCACGAGCGTCGAGAAATGCAAACACCAAATAGACGGAGAGGGCTACCAAAGCAGTGGCACCTGCTACCATCACACCACGCACCTGCTTGTCGTTGCGGCTCAACCAGAGACCGAGCAGCATCAGGAGTGGTACTATGACGAATAAACTTAAATTCATTTCTTTTCTTATTACTTAATTGTGAGACATTAATTAGAGAATAGCGAGCAACACGAGTGTCAATGCCACGGTACCTGTGAGGAACCAGATAGCATAGCTGCGTACGTCGCCGCTCTGCCATGGACGGATAGTCTCGCCTGCCTCCTGTGTACCCCAAGCCATGAAGTTGAAGGTGCCATCGATGACACGACGGTCGAACCATGCGATTGGCTTAGAGAAGCAACCGAAGACAATCTTGTGGGTGAAGAACTGCCAAGCATCGTCGATATAGAAACGATTCAAGGCTGCCTTGTGCAACTTAGGCATCTTCTTAGCCAAAGCGTCTGCGAGAGGAGTCTTCTTAGGAGCGTACATATAGGTAGCAAGACCGATACCGATGAGGGCTACGATAACAGATGTTGTGGCAACGCTCATGTCGATATGGATGTCATAGCTCATACCGTCTGCTGATACGAAGTGACCGAATGGAATCAAACCGCAGAACACTGAGATAACTGCGAGGAATACCAATGGACCCCACATCACAAAAGGAACCTCCTGTGGTTTGCGACGGTTTTCTGGATCAAGCTCATAGTAGCTCTGACCCCAGAAGATAACGTAGTAGAGACGGAACATATAGAATGCTGTCATACCAGCCACCACTGTCATAAACCAGCCCATGAATGGAGAGAACTGGAAGCAAGCAGAGATAATCTCATCCTTTGACCAGAAACCTGCGAATGGAGGAATACCTGCAATCGCCAAGCAACCAATCAAGAAGCAGACGTTGGTGATAGGCATATACTTGTGCAAGCCGCCCATGTAGTCCTTGAAGTTGCTGCCGATGATGACGATGATGGCACCAGAGCAGAGGAACAACAAAGCCTTGAACATGGCGTGGGTAAACAGGTGGAAGATACCTGCCATATAACCCAAACCACCGTGGTGGTTGTCAACAGCGAAGCAAACGCCGAGGGCAACGAGCATGTAGGCAATCTGAGAAATAGTAGAGAATGCCAAACCACGCTTGATGTCGCGCTGGCAGCAAGCTACGGCTGCTGCATAGAATGCAGTGAAAGCTGCGATATATGCTACATAGTGGAGGGTGTTAGGAGCATACTCCACCCAAATTGGGAAGAGGCTTGCCACCTGATAAACACCAGCCACAACCATGGTAGCAGCGTGAATCAATGCAGATACAGGAGTTGGACCCTCCATCGCATCTGGCAACCAGATGTGCAATGGGAACATCGCACTCTTACCAGCACCACCGATGAACATGAGGAACAATGCGGTTGGCATCACCCATGCAGCACCAGCCAATGCGCTGTGAAGCTCTGGCTGAGCGTTCAAGTCATAGTTGAAGGTACCTACATAGAAGCTATAGAACAAGATACCAATCAAGAAGAAGAGGTCAGCGAAACGAGTTACGATGAACGCCTTCTTGCTGGCATGTACTGCAGCGTGCTTTGGATAGTAGAAACCGATGAGCAAGTATGAGCAGACACCTACCAACTCCCAGAATAAGTACATCTGGAAGATGTTGGTAGCCACTACCAAGCCCAACATAGACATGGTGAAGAGGCTCAAGTAAGCGTAGAAACGCTGCATACCCTTCTCATATCCCTCTACCTTGTAGTTCTCATCACGCTCAGCCATATAGCCGAATGAGTAGATGTGGACCATGAAGCTGACGGTGGTAATCACAATGAGCATCAATACGGAGATTGGTGTCAGGCGGAAACCAATGTTGAAAGTCAGCAACTCGGTAAACTTCAACCAAGTAAAATTAAATACGGTAACAGTTGGGTACAAGCCAGAAGCTTCACGACCAACGGCAAAGAAGTATTCGTATGCTGTGTAAAGAGACATAGCGAACACACAGCCCATCAGTACGGTACCAATGATAGCTGCTACCTGCTTTTTCATCTTCATACCCGCAAGTCCCAGAACCAGGAAGCTCAGGAATGGCAGAAGAAGTATCAAAAATGCATAACTGTAATTCATTGTCTTACTTTAGAATTTCATGTTTTCAATACTGTTCACCTGGTCACTGTTATAGTTGCGGTAAACGTTAATAATAATAGCCAATGCTACGGCTGTCTCGGCTGCTGCCACTCCGATGGAGAACAATGTGAAGAAGAAGCCTTCCAACTGTCCTGGGAAGAGGATGCGGTTGAATACAGCGAAGTTGAGGTCGGCTGCATTCAATACAAGCTCGATGGAGATGAGCATGGCAACGAGGTTACGACGGGTAACGAAGCCATAAACACCGATGAAGAACAAGAGTGCTGAGAGCACGAAGAAACATTGTACTGGAATCATTTCTTATCCTCCTTTCTTGCGATTAAGATACCACCAATGATACATGCCAACAAGAATACTGAGATAAACTCGAATGGCAATACATAGCCATACTTGTCAGCACCTACGAGTGCGCTACCTACCTGGTCCATTGGAACCTCCTTATCAGCTACAGAAGCAGCCATATCAATGAAATGGTTCTTCAGGATGACGAATACCAACATAGCGAAACCTACGAGGCAAACGAGGGCGCGACCCAATACCTTGCTACCCTTCACGTGCTCCAAAAGGCCCTGGAGGGTACGCTTAGATACCAACTGGATGGCGAATACATAAAGCATGGTGATACCACCAGCATAAACACTAATCTGAGCTGCACCAAGATAAGTATAGTCGAGCAAGAAGAACATGCCCGCTACACCGAAGAGCACGAACAACAGGAATGTTGCCGCACGCATGATGCGCTTGGTAGCCACGCACATCACGGCTGAGCCAAGGATGACTACAGCCAAGATGACGAACATAAATAAATTTGCTGTTATCATTGTTACTGTCCTCCTTGATTACTTGGTCTTGGTGTTAAACTTACCGATTTCCAATGGTGCGCCACCGTCGATGAGGCCTGGCAGGCTTCCGCCCTTGTAAACCTCCTTGTCGAGGTGCATCACCAACTTGTTGCGGTCGAAGACGGCATTCTCGAAATCGTTGACAAACTTGATGGCACCGAAGTTGCATGCGTTGACGCAAAGCTCACAGAACATGCAGTCGCCCAAGTCGTACTGGTAATCCACCAACTTGCGCTTCTTCTTGCCTGTCTCCTCATCAACCACCATCTCGGTCTGAATCTTGATGGTGTCGTTAGGGCATGACTTCTCACACAATGTACAGCCCACACACTTGTAAGCCTCGTTCTCATCACGAACGAAGACCAAGCGACCACGGAATCGTGGAGAGATGTGGAGTGTAGTCTTGCGGTTCTCAGGATACTGCTCTGTGCTCTTAGGTGTGAAGTACTCCTTCATGGTAGTCTTCATACCGATAGCGAGGGTCTTCAAACCCGCAGCAATACCGCCGAAATATGAATTGTTAGACATACTTTCTTATTATTATAATAATGTGTATTTAATTATTACCTTCCGTGGAGATTATCCGTGGATGCCGAATGCTACGCACACTGTCATCAAAATCAAGATGACCAATGACAATGGCATCAAGTACTTCCACTCCAACTTCAAGATCTGGTCGATACGGAGACGTGGGAAAGTCCAACGTACCCACATCAAGAGCCATACAACAGCGAAGGTCTTACCGAAGAACCAGATGAAACCTGGGATGAGGTTCATCAAGTTGTCGAAGCCCTCGATGCCGATGTTCAATGGAGCCCAACCACCGAGGAATACGGTAGAAGCGATACCAG
>CAVKNU010000123.1:1537-7806 GCA_963657465.1 Lachnospiraceae bacterium | reverse complement strand
AGCCTCTATCGCAAACAGGTTTGCGTGGAGAAGAACATCCCTCAGGAAGTGGCGGTAGAACATTTGTTAGCTCTCATCCAGTCGGACAAGCAATAATTCCATAAAACAATATTCCCAAGTATTGGCAACATCCTTGCACTAATACTTGGGAATATTTATTAGTTAGATTTTTTAACTGTTGTTTTTCCTCTATATCAAAAGTTTAGGTTATTTTTGCACCTTAAAAAGATATATCTAGATATGAGTTTAACAGCTATAATAAGTAATGTCTTTAAACCTAGACAGAAGAGTTTAGAGAAATATGTCCATGATGCAGAGGCCTTGCAGCAGGATGTATTGATGCGTCTTTTGGAGAAAGGAAAGAACACGGAATATGGTGTGAGACATTTACTTAACACAACAGATAGTTACGAGAAATTTGCCCAAAATGTACCTGTCAATTCGTATGAGGAATTGAAAGGCGACATCGACCGTATGCGCCATGGCGAACAAGATATCCTATGGCCGGGAACCGTGAAATGGTATGCCAAGTCATCAGGTACCACCAACGACAAGAGTAAGTTTATCCCTGTTTCCCACGACGGTCTTCATAATATTCACTATCGTGGCGGTTTTGATGCCGTGGCCTATTATCTCCGCAACAATCCTAAGAGTAAGATTTTTGATGGCAAAAGTTTGATATTGGGTGGAAGTCATTCACCAAACTACAATCTCTCAGGTAGTCTCGTAGGAGATTTGAGTGCCATTCTGATAGAGAATATCAATCCACTTGCCAATTTGGTGCGTGTACCTAACAAACAGACGGCCCTCTTGAGCGACTTTGAGGTAAAGCGTGATCGCATTGCTCGTGAAACGATGAACAAGAATGTGACCAACATTTCGGGTGTACCTAGTTGGATGCTCAGCGTGTTGGTACGTGTGATGGAGCTATCTGGCAAGAAACACTTGGAGGAAGTATGGCCTAACTTGGAAATGTTCTTCCATGGTGGAATCGCCTTCACTCCTTATCGCAAACAATATGAGCAACTCATCACTTCGCCTAATATGCATTACATGGAGACATATAATGCCAGCGAAGGATTCTTTGGATTGCAAGATGATCCTTCCGACCCAGCCATGTCGCTGATGATCGACTACGATGTATTCTATGAGTTTATCCCTATGGATGAGTTTGGAACTGACAATCCTACGGTAGTTCCTCTTCAGGGCATTGAAGTGGGCAAGAACTATGCCATGGTCATCACCACCTCTTGCGGTTTGTGGCGCTATCTCATCGGAGATACCGTGATGTTTACCAGCAAGAATCCATATAAGTTTGTCATCACAGGACGTACTAAATACTTCATCAATGCCTTTGGTGAGGAGTTGATTATGGACAATGCAGAAAAGGGATTGGCATACGCTTGTGAGAAGACAGGTGCTCAGGTGGCAGAATATACGGCAGCTCCTGTATATATGGACAGTAATGCCAAATGCCGTCATCAATGGCTGATTGAATTCTCGAAGGAACCAGCTAATCTGGATGAGTTTGCATCCTTACTCGACAAACGTTTGCAAGAAATCAATAGCGACTACGAGGCAAAACGCTTCCATGACGTGACTCTCCAACACCTAGAAATCGTCAAGGCAAAACCAGGTTTGTTCAATGACTGGCTGAAGAGCAAGGGCAAATTGGGGGGTCAGCACAAGATTCCTCGTCTTAGCAATAGCCGCAAGAATATCGAGGAGTTGCTTTTGATGAATAAATAAGAATAGTATGAAGCAGAAATCATTATTTTTACCTTTCTATATATTAGTTGGCTTTCTGTTGCTGGCTTCGTGCGCCAAGATGGGACAGCCTGACGGAGGATGGTTCGACGAAACTCCTCCCAAGGTGATTGGTGCCAATCCTGCCGATGGAGGAACCAACGTAACAGCCAAGAAGGTAAGCATTTTCTTTGATGAATTTATCAAGGTGGATAATCCATCCGAGAAAGTGGTGGTATCCCCTCCACAATTGGAGATGCCAGAAATCAAGGCTTCGGGCAAAAAGATTCAAGTGTCGTTGATGGATTCGCTCAAGCCGAACACCACTTACACCATCGATTTCTCTGATGCCATTAGCGACAACAACGAAGGAAATCCTTTGGGTAATTACACCTATAGTTTCTCTACAGGAGCGGTCATCGACACGATGGAAGTATCAGGCTATGTATTGGAATCAGAGAACTTGGAGCCTATCAAGGGTATCTTGGTGGGTCTTTATAGCAATCACGCTGACTCTGCCTTTTGCAAGGAACCGATGCTTCGTGTAAGTCGAACAGACAGCCGAGGTCGTTTTGTCATCAAGGGTGTGGCACCTGGCTCTTACCGTATCTATGCCCTACAAGATATGGATGGCAATTATATGTTCAATCAGAAAAGTGAGAAGATTGCTTTCTCCCACGACCTGATAGTGCCATCTTCCATGCCTGACACTCGACAAGACACCACATGGATAGACTCTTTACACATCAAGTCGATAGACAGAGTGCCTTATACGCATTTCTTGCCAGACAATATTGTACTGCGAGCCTTCACAGAAGTATTGACAGATCGTTATCTCTTGAAACAAGAACGCAAGGATGCCACCAACTTCTCTTTGTTCTTCAGTTATGGCGATTCTCTCTTACCTCAAATCAGAGGTTTGAACTTTAATGCTGAAAATGCCTTTGTAGTGGAACACTCTGAGAAGCAAGACACGATAACCTATTGGTTAAAAGATACGGCATTAGTCAACCAAGACACCTTGCGCATGGAATTGACCTATCGCATGACTGATAGCTTGGGAGTCTTGAAAAATATCACCGACACCTTGGATGTCCTATCAAAAGACCCATACGCCAAACGACAGAAACGTCTTGCCAAAGAATTAGCCGACTGGACTAAGAAGCAAGAGAAGCTGAAAAAGAAAGGCGAACCTTACGACTCCGTGATGTTGCCTAAACCTCTGGAAGTGCAAATAAGCGCAGCCTCGCAAATGGATCCAGACAAGAACATCACGTTCACCTTTGCAACGCCACTCGTCAAGGCCGATACATCTTGCATCCATCTGTACGCCAAGCACGACACCTTATGGTATCGGGCACCTTTCGAGTTCAATCCTTTGGAAAACAGAAAGTATGAGCTTCGAGGAGAATGGCGCCCTGACATAGAATACAGCCTAGAAATTGATTCAGCTGCCTTTGTCGATATTTATGGTAAAGTATCCGACCCTGTCAAACAAGGTTTCAAGGTCAACTCATTGGATACCTATGGCACCCTGCTTGTGAACATCACCAGCTTGCACGACCAGCCTTTGCTCGTACAGTTGCTCAATGCACAAGACCAAATGGTGAAGCAAGTGAAAGCTATCAATGGTGTGGCAGAGTTCTTCTATCTGAAACCAGAGAAGTATTACATGCGCCTGATTGTGGATCGCAATAACAACGGTAAATGGGACACTGGAGATTACGCCAAGGACCAACAAGCCGAAGAGGTGTATTACTACCCTGATGTCATCGAATGTAAAGAGAAATGGGACGTAACAGAATCTTGGGATCCTCAGGCTCGCAACTTGGCCACCCAAAAGCCAGGTGCCATCACCAAGCAGAAGCCTGATAAAGAAAAGAAAGTTAAGAATCAGAATGCAGAACGTGCCAAAAAACTTGGCATCCAATACATTCCTAAATTATAATGTGATATGAAGTTATTTAAATCTTTACTGATAGCATCCATGCTACTCTTTGTTGGTACCACGGTATCAGCGCAGTGTACATTTCGTAACACAGCCTTTAAGTCAGGAGAGTTCTTGACTTACAACTTGTATTACAATTGGAAGTTTGTATGGGTCAAGGCAGGTAACGCAAGTATGTCGGTCGTTCAGAGTACCCATAATGGCAAACCCGCTTATCGTGGCTCTTTGGTCACTCGTGGCAATCAAAAAGTAGATGATTTCTTTGTTCTTCGTGACACCTTACTTTGCTACACGGGCACAGACATGGCTCCTCTCTATTTCCGCAAGGGAGCACGAGAGGGCAAGCGCTACACGGTAGATGAGGTATTCTACAGCTACGCCAACAGTAAATGCCATCTTCGCCAACATCGTCTGCAGAGTGATGGAATCCACGCTTGGAAGAAAGCCACCTACGACGACTGTGTGTTCGACATGATGAACATCTTCCTCCGTGCTCGTAGTTTCGATCCTGCCAACTGGAAGAAAGGTTACACCGTTAAGTTCCCTATTGCTGATGGAAAAAATCGCACTCCTGCCCAGATTAAGTTTGCTGGCAAAGTCACCATCAAGGCAGACAACGGCATCAAGTATCGTTGCTTACGCTTAGCGTATATGGAATATGAGGATGGCAAATACCAAAAGATTGTAGATTTCTACGTTACAGACGATGATAATCATATCCCAGTACGTTTGGATATGTTCTTGAAGTTTGGTAGCGCCAAGGCTTTCTTGGTAGGTATGAAGGGCGTAAGAAACCCTATCACTTCTATCGTCAAGTAGTTTCTGTATAAAGAAATAGCAGCATGGCAAAAAGTCTCCATGCTGCTATTTTTTTATTAACTAAGATAGTAAATCAGCTATCCAACATCCACTTCCAAGCAGGAACAACTTGGATTGTAACTTCACCTATTTCTATTACTCTCTCTTCCTCCTTGGTTATAATCATTAACTGGTGCATTGGCAAAACCTTGTTAAGCTTTACCAATGCGTCAATCTCTCTCTTTTCAGTATCAGGGTCTTCCATAGAATAAGATACTTGAAAAGCAAGTCCTTCGTCATAGACTACAAAATCCACCTCTATATTTTGGTTATAGAAATACACCCTGTCACCATATATTTGGCGCATACGAATGGCTATCTGATTTTCTAGCAAGGACGTTACAGGATCTATCAAGAAAAGATTAAGGATGCCATTATCTATAAAATAGTATTTCTTGTTTGATTCCTTTTCAATGAGTTTGGTCGCAATATTTTCGAAAGGCAAGATGAGCCATGATTCTTGGAGATAGGACATATAATCTATTACCGTATCAACACTTATCTTCTTGCCAACAGTAGAAGCAATATTGGCTATACGGTTATAAGACGATGGTTGCTTTACGCTTTCCGCCAACTTACGAATCATGATACGCAGTGCAAAATCGTTGCGCACTTGATGACGAGCCACCAAGTCACCAAAGAATATCTTATTAAACAAACTACTTATCCACGAGCGTTTGTCGCTCATCATCAAGGTCTCAGGCAATCCACCATCTCTGAAATATTCTTCGTAAGCCTTGATGATGTCATTCCTATATTTATAGATAGCATTCTTGTTGTTCATGTCTATCTTCTTAAAGGAAAGGTATTCCCTAAAAGAGAATGGATAGATTTCCTTGATAAGGTATCGTCCGCCTAAGGTCGTAGCAATCTCACTGCTCAGCATTTTGGCATTGCTACCAGTGATATAAACCCGATAACCCGTATCGGCAAGTCGGCGCGCAAACTTCTCCCATCCCTTGATATTTTGTATTTCATCAAGGAAGAATATAGGGCGATGCTCATACATCTCCTCATAACTAAGCTTAATCAAGTCTAAGTCTGCCATTTCCAATGTATCGATACGATCATCCTCAAAGTTAAAGTACAGGATTTCGTCCAAAGAATGTCCTTGCTCCAACAAGTGATGTATCTGTTGGTACATGAGATATGATTTACCAGCACGGCGAATCCCCACAAATACATAGTTTGCATTTGGTTCCAATTCGTATTGACGCTCTTCAAAAGTTATTTTTGAAACGAAGTCTTGGTAATAACCGATGAGATATTTGATTAAATCCTTAGTCATACTTTTCTTTGTTAATGTGTGGACAAAGATAATACTTTCAATCGAATTCTGCAAATTTTATCGAGTATATTCGATAAAAATGCCATAATTTTATCGAATATACTCGATAAAATAGCCGATAGATCTTGCCATTTTTATAGGATAGAGGGTATTCCAAGTATGGTACCTTCTGCTGGAATACCCTATATTTATTTGCTGAAATAAAGCTTTTTAAGTCCGTTTTCAGCACTTTTTACCTTCAAAAGTGCTGAAATCAACTTTTTTATAACGATTTCAGCACTTTATATTCTTAAAAGTTGCTGAAATCAGTTTGTTTTATTATATTTGCAACAAAATTAAGACATAGGGTTATGAAGGAATTATTGATAGGGAGACAGAGGGAACAAAAGTCCCTTATGGAATATATAAACTCAGGTCGTTCTGAGTTTA
>CAVKNU010000123.1:0-1410 GCA_963657465.1 Lachnospiraceae bacterium | reverse complement strand
TCTGAGTTTACGCAAAGTTTACACTTGTGCAGAGAAGAGTAATAGTTGGCTTGAGGCATTTGACCAGTTGGAGAGATATTTGGAGACAGTTATGATAGATACCAAAATACTCTTCTTTGATGAGCTCCCCTGGATGGCTACAGCCAAGTCTGACTTTGTAAGTGCATTGGAACATTTTTGGAATAATTGGGCTTCTGCCAGACAAGACATCAAACTGATAGCGTGTGGTAGTGCAGCATCATGGATGCTTGATAACCTTATCAACAATCATGGAGGACTTCATAATCGTGTAACCCATCAAATGCTCATAGAACCATTTTCGTTGAGTGAATGTCGAGAATATTTTCAGAAATATGATTTCGGATATTCTAATCGCGAAGTGGCAGACTATTATATGGTCTTTGGCGGAGTTCCTTTTTATCTTTCCCTAATGAACAAGGAGGAAAGTGTTTCTCAAAATGTAGATAGATTACTATTTGCCCCAACAGGAGAGTTGCGTTCAGAGAAAAATAACCTTTTCCGCTCTCTTTTTAAGCATAGTGAGGATTATGTAAGCATCATAGAGGCGCTGTCTTCCAAAGGAAAAGGGCTAACTCGCAATGAACTGCTTGATTTAACGCATCTGCACAATAATGCAAGATTTACAAGTATGTTGAAGGAATTGGAAGATTGTAGATTCATTCGCCAATACCTTCCATTCGATGGCAAGAAGAGAATGGTAACATATCAATTGGTAGATCCGTTTCTGCATTTTTGTCATCATATTCTAGAAAAATGTAAATATCAGGATGAAAATTTTTGGTCGCATAGCATCAATACTCCTATCTATCATGCTTGGAGTGGTTTTGCTTTTGAGATACTTTGCCTAAATCATATCTCTCAAATCAAGGAGGCGTTGAAGATAAGTGGTGTGCAAACATCCGTCTATTCATGGCGTACACCGAAGACTGCCGAGAAGGGTGCACAGATAGATATGGTTATTGACCGAGCAGATCGCTGCATTAATCTTTGCGAAATAAAATATTGTAGGGGAAAGTATGCAATAACAAAATCAGAGCGTGAAAAAATAGAAAATAGAGTAAATAGCTTTATCAATTATACAGGTACTAAGAGTTCTATTCGTGTTACATTGGTTACTTGCGATGGAATGCAAAAGAATGCTAACTGCTATATTGTGCAAAATCAAATCACGCTTGACGACTTATTTGTATCGAATAAAAATTGATGTAATTAATAGAAACTAGGGAGGGTAATAGGGAAAGCAGGGGGGATCCTTATGCTCCTTTCTTGGCAACAACCAATGATGAGGTTGCGAATAGTTACATTTATATTTAATTAAGGTTAAATTCATGTATCAATAATAGCTTTATTGGTAAAATAAAACATTTTTTCAGAAATATTTTCTGCGAA
>CAVKNU010000122.1:0-7922 GCA_963657465.1 Lachnospiraceae bacterium | reverse complement strand
ATTTGTTTATTCTTTTTCTCAATATGATTCTGAATCTCTACGTAAGAGATACAGACTAGCAGAGAACTTCCGTTCAATCAACGAGTTATAAATCTTTGTTAAAAACGTTTACTCGTTAAGCGCAGAAAATATTGAGGAAAAGTTAATTTTTAACACTCGTAAATGCCCTTATGTCAGTTAATTTTCATATCTTTGCACAGAGTTTCTGTATCTCTTACGTAGAGATGCAGAATTTTGGTTCATTTTGGTCCAATCCTTCAATTCCCCTTTGTCTATACTTTTCCGTGCCTATATTGCTGCCAACAATTTGTCACAAACATCATCCACTTCCGAGCTGTGAATGGTGTCGAGATTTTACCAAAGACTCTGATGTTTTCTTCTTTCTAGCCATAATTGTTGTGAAATTGATGATGATATTATAATACGATAAGGGGGCACTTTCTGTCTCTTTTATAGAAACAAAAAGTGCCCCCATATATATAATGTATCAGAGTCTTCTGCTAACTTGTCACAAGCAATTTACTATTTTCTCCCTGCATTCCTCCATCAGCCACTTAGGCGTACTGGTGGCACCACAGATGCCTACAGTGTTCACACCCTCAAACCAAGCCATGTCGATTTCCTCGGCGCTCTCTATCTGATAGCTCCTAGGATTTACGCTCTTGCATTCCTTGAAGAGCACCTTGCCATTGCTGCTCTTCCTGCCACTCACAAAGAGGATGACATCATGTTTGGTGGCAAAGTTGGCGATATTAGGCATACGATTGGCTACCTGACGGCAGATGGTATCGAAACTCTTGAACTCAGCACCCTCCACGATATGCTCCTGGCAATAGTCGATGATGCGATGGAACTCATCCAGGCTCTTGGTGGTCTGCGAATAGAGGAAGATGTCCTTGGAGAAATCGAGCTTGCCCTCCTCTCGCAATCGCTTCACATCCTCAAACTTCTCCACCACGATGGCATGGCTTTGGGTCTGTCCCACCAAACCCAACACCTCCGCATGACCATTCTTGCCAAAGATGACAATCTGGGCATTCGGATTGTTTACATATTGCTTCTTGATACGTTTTTGCAACTGAAGTACAACAGGACAGGTGGCATCGATAATCTCGATGTTGTTCTTCTCGGCAAGGGCGTATGTCTCTGGTGGTTCCCCATGGGCACGAAGAAGAACCTTCACATTGTGAAGTTCCTTCATTTCCTCATGGTCGATGGTGATGAGACCCGCGCTATGCAAGCGCTCCACCTCCATGCCATTGTGCACGATGTCGCCGAGGCAGTAAAGTTTACCGCCTTTTGCCAATTCTTCCTCCGCTTTTTTGATGGCAGTGGTTACGCCAAAGCAAAAACCACTGCCATTATCTATTTCTATCTGCACGATAATCCAACTTGTTATTTTATAATTTGTAATTCATCATTGTACATTCACCTTCACCGTAACCTTTGCGTTATCAGGATCATTGGTAATCATCAAAATACGTGGCTTCTTAGAACGAGACTTTTTCAAATCAGCTGCCACAGCTGTCACTTTCATCTTAGCTACTTCCCCTGGCTTGATTTTGGTCTTGTTGAGAGAAACCTGCAAGCCAGTTGTAAACATCTGCATATTACGGATGTCAAGAACCGACTTTCCCTTATTCGTTATCAAGATTTCACCTTTCAACTTTTTCTTTCCATTGAAAGCACCTAAGTTCAATGTACTCGTTGACATATCCAATTTTGGAGCCATCTCCTTTTGACTTGGAGTCATGTCTTCAAAACTAGGAAGGAGAACAGCGGATACCAAGATTTCTTTCTCAGGCGCAATCTTATCTCCAGGACGCTCACCAAGATAAACAGAAGTCTGATTCAAGCCGAAGTCGTGAAGTTTCTTGGAATCCAAGACGATGCTAACTACGGCTGCATGATGGGGAGCCAACTTGGAAGGAGAGATCTCTGCACGCAGATAGTTTGGCAAATGCATCACCACAGGTTCCATAGTCTGTTCGGTTGGGTTGAAGATATGGATGCGCTGTACAGGACGGTCGCCCTTGTTGACATCATCAAACTCCACCTCTTGTGCATCAGACTTTATCTCGCCTAGCATCAAGTCGTATGGTCCTGCAAAATCAACCACATTGCTCACCACCCTACCTCGCATCGAAACAATGAAAGGTTTATCGGAAGCATTGCTATACAAACACAGCTGTTTTTGAAAAACACCCATTTGCTTAGCATCATAAGTCGCCTTGACGACAAAACTCTCACCTGCAGCTATGCTATTTTTCGGATATTCCACCGAGGTACAGCCACAACTTTTCAATACACTATTGATAATCAATGGCTTGTTGCCATCATTCTTCATCTGGAACTCAGCTGTTACAGGATGGCGGAAGACAATCTGTCCACAATCCACCAACTCATGCTGAGTGGTTATCTTCTGTGCCGATGCCGACAACGCCAATAGCGATGAGAGCATCAATATATTCATTCGCTTCATAGTAACTATTATTTATTCATTATCAATTATCAATTTTCATTTTATATGCTTCAGCACGACCTCCATACTCTGGACTATAAGCACACTGTGCTGCACAAGATCCAGCTTGGTATTCGCCCTTACGGTCCACATAGTATTCCATCTCGACGATATGCTTACCTTTAGATAAACGGTCGAAATAGAAATTTGTTGCATTGTCCTTTGGAGATACATAGCAACCCAAGTCCCATTGATAGCCACTCAACTGGTTGAGAGGCTCCAGGCAAGCAGCTCGCTTATCCACTATCTGAACGAAGTCATAATCACGGTCTGCAGTGATAGTCAAGATAATCTTCACCTTGATGCCCGACTCAGAGGAAGTCACCTCTGTGGATGGCTGAGTAAACTGAGCATACACAGCTCCCCAACTAGTTCCTTCATTTTTCTTCTCTACGGTGAAAGTCTTAGCCACACCGTTTTTGGAAACCTTCACATAACCCAAGCCTGCGGTTGCCTTAGGCAGTGTTTGTGGTTTGCCGTCCAACAGGATGGTCGCATTCTCGGATGTTTTATCTAGAACCTGGGCATTGCCATTCATAAAGGCATAAACTGCATCCACCGTGTTGATTGGTGTATCCCAAGCTTGGGTGCGCTTAGACTGTAGTAGCCAAAGCTTCATATCTGCTATAGTTTGTTTCGCATCCACTCCCATCGCTTCTTCGCTAGGGCGGATGCTTGCTAATGTAGCCTCAACCTCCTTGCGAGCCTTGCTTCCTTCCTCAGCCTTGTCGAAAGCAGTCTTTGCCTTGCGCTGCAAGGTCTTCAACTTAGCTACCTGCGAAGCCAAACGACTGGCATTCTGTGTCTCATCAAAATAAGAGATGAGCTTTGCCTTTTGCTCGCTCTCCTTATCAGCGTCCATCATCCACGGAGTCTCATTCAATACGAGATTCTTGAGTTCTTGGTTCTTTTCGAGTTGGCTAGCCAAGGAAGAACTTCCCTTTTGGTTGGAATCCGAAGAGACTTTTTCCTGCTTCCAGACCTCCACCACCTGCTTGATGACTGGCGAGGATTTCATGATGTGGCGAACGATACTATTGCTATAGATGGCAGTCATCAGCGAGATGGCATTGTCATCAGCAGGATTGCTCACCGTAGGCAAAGCCTGAATCATCAGCCAACTAGGGTTGTTGGTATATCCGATGGTAATCTTGGCATCAGCTACAGACTTAGCCAATTTGCCATCCTTACCCATCAAAGACTTTCCATCCTTATCAAGGTAGAGCTTACCTAAGTCGAGGTTCTTGCTACCTTTTTCTGTCAGTGTGAAAGGCAAGGTGTTGGTAACGAGTTCACGATTGCTCAATACAGGCAAGTAATGCTGTTCACCATCACTGTAGCCATTTCCTGCCGCTACCACCTTATTAATATATACGCCCTCCTTCAAGCCTTCGATGTCAAATGAAAGCGTGGCATTGCCATTGGCATCGATGCTGTACTTTTGGTTCTTCTGCCAAATAACCCTGTTGGTCTCAGGGTCGATAAGTTGCATACGGGCATTTCCGCTCACCTTCTTGTCAGATGTATTGAACACCTTGGCAACGATGGTAGCCTTGTCGCCTTCACGAAGGAAGCGAGGCATATTAGGTTGCACCATCACAGTCTTTTTGGCTACAGCTTCATCCACCAACAGGCCGTTGCGCATCTCTTTGTCATGAGCCAAGCCCATAAACTTCCAAGCGGTAAGGCTCTCTGGAAGCGTAAACTTGATTGCCACATTACCATTATTGTCGGATTTCAACGCAGGATAGAAGAAAGCTGTTTCGTTCAGATTCTCACGAGCCTGCACTTGGTCGAATTCCGCATCATTAACAGCAGTCCCCTTAGTATTCCGCCCATCATCGTCCGATGCTGCATCTGCCATCATTCTGTCCTCCATTGCAGCACTAGCCATCGGAGCAGGTGCGGCAACTGCTATATTGGATCTAGCAGCATTCTTATACATTTTTGCCTCGTCTTTCACCAAGGAGTGTTTCTCTATATTCACCTCGTTTCGCGCGGTCTCAACCGTCTGTTCCGACAAGGCTCCCAATTCGTAAGCCATCATAAAAGCAGGATTGACTTCACGGAAGTATTCGCGATTCAACTTATCCACCTCCAACTCATTCTCATCATAATACTTGGTAGGATAAGATGCACGCAATCCAAATGGAGCGAAACGGAGATTGTGTGTCCAATAACAGTTTGGCATCATCCGATACAGTCCCAGAGACAGATCCCAAGAATGACCAACGAACTGGTCGAGTGACTTATCATAGAGCACGCTCATCAACTGTGCCTTGGCAGGTTTGCCGTCAGGAGTAGTGATGCGCAACGTCCATTCCTCCTTTTGACCAGGAGTCAGTCGGTTACGGAAAGTCTTCCACGTTATGTTCAGTTGCTTCTCTGGCAAAGGCTTGGCGATGCGCATCGTTCCAGCATAGCATACGCCTTCCTTCACGAAACTATAGTTAAGCACGATGCCCGAAGCATATTCATCCTTATAGACAAACGGAAGAGTGACGATGCTGTCTCCCAATTCCCATGCGCCCTTTTCTATCAGCTTGTTGCCTGCGATGACAGAATACACGATGTGTACTCCATTCTCAGAAGAGCCCACTTGGATGTAGGCTGGCTTGCCATCACGAGGGAACATTGTGGCTGTTTGGTAACTCCAATGCTTGGTTGGTTCCATCGGATGTGTATCATTCATACTAAAAAGCACAAACTTCTGGCTCAAAGTGTCTTGTCCACAAATAGCTTCCAGTTCATGTACTCCCGTTTTCCAAACATCATTTTTTTGTTTACCATCGCCCATTTGGATTCCGCCAGCATATTCCTTGATATTCACAGGAGTATTGGCAGCCACATTCTGCCATTCACCCTTGTCGATGCGATAGCGCACCTGTGCAGCAATCTCGATGCCGCCACTGTTGCGATAAGAGAAAGTAACCTGCTTCAAGCCATCCGTTTCGATTCGATGCGGAAGATTCACACTAAAAGCAGTTGGCTTGGTACCCAATGGCAAACTCATCTCTCCCTCTTGGCTCTCTCCACTTGCATCCGTCACAGTGGCAGAAACATCAAAGTTGAAGAAGCGAGCCTTGCGCATAAAATCGCTCACACCTTGCGCATCCTTGCTGGAAACAGAAGGCTCCAACGGAATCTCCACATAGAAAGTTCCATCGTCACGGGTAGTTCCCGTTCCATTAAACACCACTTGGTCTGCCACACGACTGCCCCACCACCAGAGCTGTGAGCGACGAGTAACCTGATAGCTTACCCTTGCCCCCTGCACTGGCACACCTGCATAAGTCTTTGCCGTAGCCTTCACCACCACAGTGTCGCCCCAAGTGTATCTTTGGTTTACCTTTGGGAAAGTAATCTCGAAGGTTGGTCGCTTGTATTCTTCCACTTGGAATCTATAATAACCACCAAGACTGGTATTGATGCGATAAGTACCCGTCAGTCCTCCTTGTGGGAGTTCGAAGTCAACTGATGCAGTTCCATACTCATCCATCTTTGCCGTCTTCTCACTCATCACCTTGTTGTTGGTATCATACAGGGTGTATTTGATTTCCTTCCGGCTGTCATCCACCTTGGCATCCTCTCCCTTCAGGTTGATAAAAAACACGGAAGAAACATGCACCGTCTGTCCTGGGCGATAGATGGCACGGTCGGTATAGAGATTAATGCAGTGCCGATCCTCCTTCTGCTCGTAATAACGAGTGCGAGTGAGATAGGTGTAGCGGGCTGGCGTATATTTGTCGGTAGCCGTGGAAATCAAGATGCTACCATCCACATTATTAAAGCTAGCCTCACCATTCTCATCTGTCGTAAGTCGGGCATGCGCCACACGTTTTCCCTTCACTCTCCTCACGTAGTTTTCCTCATAAAGCAGCACGGTGGCACCAGCGATAGGTTGACCACTCGTAGCGCTCACCACCACATAGCGATGGCTATCGTCAGGCAACTGCTGCGCCATCAAAGCCAAGTCGCTCACATAGAAGAGCGCACGCTGAGGTGCAATGCTGGCATTGTCGATGGAAACCTCTATCAGGTAAGCTCCCAGAGGCAAACCCGCAATCAGAATGGAATCCCGCACTATTTCGTAGTTTGGATGTCCATAGAATTGCTTGTTCAAGTCTTTCTGATGCAAAGAAGAAGTTTTCTTCAAGAGCATCTTATACGTCTCCTTGTCGTTGACATCGTAGTCTTTGTCGGCAGTAATGTTCAGGCGAGAGATGGTCACCTTCATGTTCTGCACATTGCGAGTCCTCACCTTCAGCCATTGCTGCAGGTTAGGACGAGTGACCGTAGGGAAATCCAGAATCTCAAACATAGGTTCCGTCAATCGCTTCTGCACATTTCTGAGCACATTCATTCTCGACCATCCTCCCCAACGGTTCAAGGCATAGTTAATATAGTTGAGTTTGTCACCCACCTTGGCATCGGTAGCCCCCTGCATAAAGCGAAAATGCTCCACGGCAAGTTCTCCAGCCTCTGGCACATCTTGATATACAGCGATAAGTGAATCGATGGTATTCAAGTATTTCGACTTGCGCACCTCCTTCGTATCTTCATAACGATCTTTCTGGATTATTTCGAAGGCACAGAGGCAAGCTGCTCCACGGTTACCCACCTTATTATAATAGGCGTGCATCAATTGGTAGGCCTCCTTGGTGTCTGCCTCGAAACCTATCAGATGCAACATATCATTGTTAAAGGTTGCCCCATCCATTCCTTTCAGGGTCAATGGTGCATACTCCGTAGAATAATGTTTGGCAAGAAGTTCCGGCTGAGCCAAGGCTTTCTTGAAATACTCAGCACTCTTCAATTCATTGGTATGCTCACGATACACCTTGCCCAAGGCTGCATACCACACCGCCCTCAGCATCGGGTCTTTCGTCTGCTCAGCTTGCCGCTCTATTCTGGCGATGGCAGGAGCCAACGAGTCTGGAGAGATGGCTTGCCAGAGCATAGCCTGTCGCATCTCCGCCGCCAACAGCTGCCCATAATCCTTTTGCAGAGTAGCCTTTTTGACTATCTTCTGCATGATAGCTATCTCAGAACGAGGTTGGTCTTTTTTCTGCAGATTTCCCGCTTGCTTCCACAAGTTATCGTATGTCTGCGCCATCGTTTGCGTCATCGCAAACACAACAAGCAGAAGTGTTATAATGTTTCTTTTCATAAGCCAAGTGTATGTTATGTTAATCATTACTCACTATACAATGCAAAAATACAAAAAAATATCTGCATTTTGTATCAATAACACAAAGTTTTTGCTAACTTTGCACCAAAATTGCATAAAATACCTAAATTAAGCATTAAAGATTATAAACAATATAAATTTAATCAAGACAATGGCAGAGAAAAAGTATGGTCATTTTGATGACGCAAATCGCGAGTACGTGATTACTGA
>CAVKNU010000121.1:0-7941 GCA_963657465.1 Lachnospiraceae bacterium | reverse complement strand
CAATAATTAGACAAAGGAGCGAAGATTTCAAGGATATTTTGTAACTTTGCACGCATGATTACAATAGAAGACATAAAAGACAGACCTGAGGGACAGACCTTCGACTGCAAAAGTGTGAAGATTGAACCTAAGGCATTGGCTGTACCTATCGTGGCTATGGCTAATGCTGATGGAGGCATCTTGGCTATCGGAATCTCCGACAAGACGAGAAGAATCGAAGGAGTTGACCAACATCCTTCCCATGTCAACGAACTATTAAAAGTTCCTTTTACGTTTTGCATACCTTCTGTCAATGTCAGACCAGAGTACATCCCTTGCATAGATTCGGAAGGGAAGCCTAATCATGTCCTTCTATTGCATATCCCTGCCAGTGCAACCCTTCACGCCAACCAAGCTGATGAAGTTTTCATGCGTGTAGGTGACAGCTCTCGCAAACTCGGTTTTGAAGAACGAATGAGTCTGATGTACGATAAGGGAGAAAGGTATTTCGAAGATACAGCAACATACGATGCAACCATTGACGATGTGGACTTAGCCTATGTACAAGACTACATGAACGTCATCGGCTACACCAAGTCACCTATAGAATATCTTAACGAAAACAACAATTTCATTGTTCACAAAGATGGCAAGGAACTGGTAAGCACTGCTTGCATCCTACTCTTTGGTAAGAAGCCACAACAATTCTTTCCTCGTGCCAGAGTGAGATTCATTCGTTACATGGGAACAGAGGAAAAAGTGGGACGAGAGATGAATGTCATCAAGGATGTCACTTTCGAGGGACGCATCCTAGACCAAATAAAAAAGGCCATCGACTACTTGGAATCACAAGTCAAGGAGCATACTTACCTGGGCGAAAAGGGAATCTTCGTGACAGACCGTGAGTATTCCCCATTTGTCTTACAAGAAATGACGGTAAACAGTATTTGTCACAGAGACTACAGCATCAAGGGCACTGAGATTCAAATCAAGATGTTTGATGACCGATTGGTATTTGAAACGCCTGGCAAATTCCCTGGCATTGTAAGAAGCGACAACATCCGCCATACGCATTTCTCCCGTAATCCTAAAATCGCCGAATATCTCAAAGCATATAAATATGTAAGGGATTTGGCGAGGGGGTAGATAGAATGTGCAAGGAACTGGAGGCTAGAGGACTGCAAGACCCGAAATATCTCTTGCAAGCCTTCATACTCAAAGGGACGGTTCGAGCCTACAAGGTGAAAGACTTCATGCTTGACACTTATGCAACAAACACCGCCGATTATGTCACTGTAAAGCAAAATGACACTGTAAAAACTGCAAATTGCACTGTAAATAATGACGTTTTCACTGTAAATGGGAAAAATTGCACTGTAAATTTCACTGTAAATGGCAGAATTTTCACTGTAAATTTCACTGTAAACAGAAAAACTTTCACTGTAAACTTGGCTTCTATGACAAAAAGCATCCTATATGATGTCCTCAAAGAGCCGACAATATCTACAGAAACTTTAGCAATAAGATACTCTTGTACCTCAAGAACCATCAAGAACCACTTGGCAACTTTAAAGAAACTTGGGGTCTTGAAACGTGAAGGTAGTGACAAAAACGGCTCTTGGGTCTTGGCTATAGACTCCATGTGGAGCAACGAACAGTAATACAGAAAAGAAACATCATGGCAAAGAAACAAGGAACTATACTCATAGTAGATGACAATCGCAACATCCTCACCACCGTAAGGATGCTGCTGGAACCTGTATTCGAACAAATCATCACCATCGCCAATCCCAACTCCATCCCTGCCAAACTGAGGGAGGAACATCCCGACGTGGTATTGCTCGACATGAACTTTTCGAGTGGCATCAACTCTGGTAACGAGGGATTGTATTGGCTCAGGGAAATCAAGAGCCTCAGCCCGAAAACTGAGGTGGTACTCTTTACCGCTTATGCCGACATCCAACTAGCTGTATCAGGCATCAAGGAAGGTGCTGCCGACTTCATCGTCAAGCCGTTCGATAACGAGAAGATGATAACCACCTTATTGGAGGCGAGGGATAAAAATAAGGGTGTGGATAAGTCTGGTGGAAAGAAATGTGGGAAAACATCGCAAAGTGCTATGTATTGGGGAGATAGCGAAGTTATGAACAATCTTCGCAACATTGTGGAAAAAGTGGCTGTTACTGATGCAAATATCCTCATAACCGGCGAGAACGGAACAGGTAAAGAGGTGTTAGCCAACGAAATACACCGTTTATCCACACGTTGTGGGAAAAAGATGTTGCCTGTGGATATGGGTGCCATCACGGAAACCTTGTTTGAGAGCGAACTCTTCGGCCATGTGAAGGGTGCTTTCACCGATGCCAAGACCGATAAGCCCGGCAAGTTTGAGTTGGCAGAAGGGGGCACTCTCTTCCTCGATGAGATAGGAAACTTGTCGTATGGATTACAGGCAAAGTTGCTCACGGCATTGCAAAGGAGAAGTATCGTGAGAGTGGGTGGTTCGACACAAATTCCGATAGACGTTCGCTTGGTTTGTGCCACTAATCGTAACCTGCAACAGATGGTGGGCGATGGTGAGTTTCGAGAGGACTTGCTCTATCGCATCAACACCATCCACCTCGAACTTCCAGCCCTTCGCCAACGCAAGGCTGACATCGTGCCACTTGCCAACAGATTTCTCCATCAATATGGTGACCTATATAATAAAGTGAACATTCGATTCTCGGAGGAGGCAGAGAAGAAGTTGACCGACCTGTCTTGGTATGGCAATATCCGAGAATTGCAACATGCGATAGAAAAAGCGGTCATCCTATCCGATGGCGGCATCATCTCTGCTGAGGACATCGACGGTGGCAACCAAACCCGAAAAGAAAAGCCCTTAGAAGAAGTGCAGACGCTCGACGAAATGGAGAGCCGCATGATAGAGAAGACCATCAAGGAATGTGAGGGCAACCTATCGGTTGTGGCAGCAAGATTGGGCATTTCTCGCCAAACGCTGTATAACAAGATTAAGAGGTATGGACTATAAATTGGTTATTATAATCGGTTTGCTGGTTGTGGCGATTGTGGGGTACATTCGCCTCTACCGCCATTATCGCCGTAACATCAAGAAGGTAAGTTTCCTTTTTGATGCCATCGACAATGGTGACTTCTCCTTCCATTTCTCCAACCAAAAGGGATTTCGGGATGACAAGATACTGAACCAGTCGCTCAATCGCATCAAACTCTTTTTGCAGCACACGCAAGAGGAGCAACGAGAGCGAGAGAAATATTATGAGCAGATATTAAACGCTGTGGATACAGGTATCATGGTTGTGGATAACCACGATAACATCCTGCAACACAACCAAGCAGCCCTCCGTCTTCTCGACACAGATGTGCTTACTCACCTCAACCAAGTACGCAACAAATTGAAGGATGAGCATCTTTCAAAGCACGAGACGCAAGCCATGCTGAAAGACAAGCATGTGCGCATCATCGCATTGAGCGATGTGAGCAACGAGCTGAACAACCAGGAGGTGGATTCGTGGATAAAGCTCATCCGTGTACTGACCCACGAAATCATGAATACCATCACGCCTGTCACTTCGCTCAGCGAAACGTTGCTGAAATCCGCCGAGCAAGCAAATATGAAGCAAGGACTTGAAGTCATTCACAAGACAGGAACCGAGCTGCTTTCTTTCGTCAATAACTATCGCCGCTTTACCCACGTGCCTCAGCCTCAGCCAGCCCTCTTCTATGTTGAGCCATTCCTCGAAAGGATGATTACGCTTTGTGGGCATGAGGTGGAATTAAGCGTTGAGCCAAAAGACCTCTTGGTTTATGCCGATGAGAGCCTTCTCGCTCATGTTGTCACGAATATCTTGAAGAATGCTGTGGAAGCTATCAGGGATAACTCGCTCGTGGATACAGCGGATTTGCAATCCGTAACAAACAAAAAAGCATTTATCCAAGTCAAGGCTTACACCAACGAGCAGGAAGCCATCATCATTGAGATAAGCAACAATGCTGGTCTCATCCCTGATGATGTCGCCTCCCATATCTTCATCCCATTCTTCACCACGAAGAAAGAAGGTAGTGGCATCGGTTTATCCCTCTCTCGCCAAATCATGCGAGTAAGCGGTGGTAGCCTCTCTCTCCATCAAGATAAAGAGAAAGGCATCACCACCTTTAGGATTACCATTCTATAAATCGAAGAAAGAATATCTTTATTTCCTGCTACCAGTAATAAATAATAATATGTTAGGAAAAATCCTATCTAAAATTCTGTATATGGCAAGGCAAACAAATACGGCAATCATCGGTACCGCTAGATACTTAACCATCATAAGAGGATAATTATCGAAAGGTAAACATTTGTCTATTATCTTACTTACATATCCTAGTACGAACATATGACTAAGAAATATGAAGAAAGATGCTCTTGCCAAATGTGGATAAATTCGTACTATTCCCTTTTGGACGAGAACCTTAGCTATACTAATAACACTACCTGAAGCTGCTATAACAAAAAACGGATATAATGATTGAGCTATAACATTGGTAGTTATTCCATCTCCTTTTATTCCATTAAACCAAATAAGAGGTAATAATGTACAAAAGCAAACGATATATAAAAACATACGCCATCTAAAAATAGTTTCTATCATATTCTTATGATTGATACTAAAGAAAGCACCTAATGAGAACCAGAAGAAAGTAGTTACGGTAAAACCTGGAATTTGAAGCCAAACACCAGATACATAACAGATTGCTAAGATTATGATTGGTAGCAACTTGCATTTTTTGATAAGATAATAGATAATTGGTGTAAGCAAGACAACAACCATCAAGTCTCTCAAAAACCAAAGAGGAATAAGAATAGGACCTGTCATAGGTGTTTCCCATCCTATCCAGTTCTTGTTGTCGAGCCCCCAGACGCTACTATCCCAAAACAAATGGATTCCTCCATTATCTGCAATGTAATCCCACATTCCAGAAATAGGTTTATCCTTGATAATGATTGCTGCGACTTTTATAATTTCTACATGTAGGACATAAATAGTAATCCAACATATGTATGGGACGAAAAGAGAATGGAATCGTTTGCATATTTTTTGTTTATAAGTAGAAAAGTTGAACTCTTTTATTTTGTAAAAGAATAAAAAGCCCGAAAATAGGAAAAATACTGGTACGGCAAAATGGGTTCCTATATTGGATAGGGTAATTCGCAGAAAGTCATAAATAGATTCCAAGGACAAAGGATTGGAATGCAAGGAATCGAGATTGATTTCTTTGCTTCCAAAACTATGGATAAATACTACAGCTACAGCCAATGGGAAACGTAGCCAATCTATTACTAATGATTGCAAATTACTATCTTCAGAATAGCTTTTGCTGTCTTTGAAAAAATAAGAAAATTTATTCATAACTGTTTGATAGAGTAAAAAGTTACATTGCTATCAAACGCATCAAGGACGCAATAAAAAGAGGTGTGAGTTCTCTTATCGCGTCTTGCTGAGAGGTGAGCCTAGGAAATGGAAACCTCTGTGAACTATATAAGAATAACCCACACCTCCGTAGAAGGTATGAGCATTGCTTTATTTATAGTTCACGAGGTTACCATAACACAGGTAAACCTTAACTTATCATTCCGTACGAGTTTATTTCCAAATAGTTTCCTAGGCTCTTGGCAAAACGCGAAATAATAGCTAATGCTTATTTATTAAATATGTTTGTGCTAAGCACGAAATTGTTTTTTCTGTTCTTTTATTTTCATTTTGTTTGTCGCCGATTTCAATATAATAAGATGTGGCATGGCGATTTCTCCGCTTGCAAAGGTACATATTTTTATACGAAAAAACAAACCTTTAGCCTTTTTTCGTAACCTATTGCTGAATATTCTTGCAAATAGAAGTTTTATAATCCATCATTTGTGCCAAGAAGTATGAGCAAACTTCATCAAGATGCACAGGATACTCGGTGAAGTTCATTATATTATCTCGTTTTGTTTTTTCGGAATAATTATTTCACCTCATCCATCCTCACCAACTTACCTGCCACAAACTGCATGATAATCTTATGAAGCATAGTGCCTTGGCGTAGAGCCTCAACCCTTGGTGCCTGGGCATAACGCTTGATTTGCTCCTCAGCCTCTTTCCATTGCGCATCAGCCTTGGAGAGCTCGCCTTCCTTTGGCACAGACTCATAATCTTTCTTTGAGAGCACCTTCAACTCCAAGATATAGCTATGCTTCGTCGCATAATGTGTAAGGTTCGGCAAAAGGAAGAAATCACAATAACCATGGTTCAGTTCCAATTCTGGTGCCGTATAATAGTAGTTGTTGAGATTGAGATAAGCCATGAAGAAACCTTGCAGGTTACGCTCCGACTCTATACCATCACGCACAGACGAGACCTTGGAATAGGCATCAGCCATGAACTGGAGCCCTTCTTGCCACTTACCATCATACGCCATATCGTAATAGTAATCAGTAAGTTGGTTGGTGTCAACATACGCTTTCTGGGAATACATCTCCTCCAGATAACCATAATACTGCTTGCGAACATTATTGTTTGGGATGCCCAATATCATCTTGTCGCCTCTTGTACCCTTAATGGTCAACATGCCATAATAGAAGAGCAGGCTGGTGAATATTTGAGGGTCTGTCAACTTATAGGCTGGGAATGACTCTGCCAAAGGTGTCACTATCTGCCCTGTCTCTGCTATCGTTCGAATCACTCCCTTGCGGTCGCCATCCAACTTGTCAAGTTGTAGCAATTGGTTCATCTTACCATAATCCATAGTCGTATTAGGATCTATCATTTGGTCTGGTGCTTTTCCGTCATCCATATAGTTTCGGAGATAATAGAGCACCATATCACAGTTGAACACCTTGCTTTGAGTCTCCAAGGCACTCTTTGAGAAGCAATAGTTGTCGTACCAAGGCTTCATTTCATCTATCATCGCCTCTATGTCGCTGTTAGCAGGAATGCTCCCCATTTTTTTATAATAGGCAAACATCTCACGTACCTCTTCCGTTGAGAAGCCTAACATCTGATTGAACTCTGGCTTGGTGGAAATGTGCCAACCAATATTAAAGCCACTTGTCACATCATCCAATGTGACAGGGCTGACACCAGTAATAAAGATGCGCTCAAACATGCCTTTGAACTTCTTGAAGACATCACGATAGAATCCATTGGCATGGGTCATCGCCCAATACACATTCTCCCCTTGTTCGTTCAATACTGTATTGGTGAAATTATCATATTCATCAATGATAAGATAAAGAGAATGATCTTGAACAGCAGCCTCATCTCGAAGCATTACGAACTTCTCTGTAGCAGATTCAGACTTCAAGAACCGTTCTTTAAAATCTTCCGTGTAAAACTCTTGATAGAAACTTACAAAGCCATTCAATTTCGCACGGCAATATTCATAAAAGTTTGATTCCAAAGTATCAATATGGCCTCCCACGTGTGAGAAGTCAAGGTGAAGCACTTGATACTTACCCTGCAAAGGAGTAGGATGCTTACCCACCCAAAGATTTCCGAAAAGCTCTTGAAACTGGTCTTTTTTCTTACAGTCATAGTAAGCATGGAGCATACTTAGGAATATGCTCTTACCAAATCGACGTGGACGAATAAAGAAAACATTGCTAGGTTGTTTCTCCAACGCTGGCAAAAACATCGTCTTGTCCACATAATATTGATTCTGTCTGATGACAGTCTCGAAATCAAATATGCCGTATGGCAAACGTTTTACTTCCTGCTCCATGATTACACCTTATTATATTAATATCTAATATCTAGGTGCAAATTTAAGCAAAATATCTGAGACCGCAAACTTTAACACAAAAAAAGTCATGTTCCGTACATTAGAAACATGACTTTCTATTTTTTCTTTCTATATTTTACTCTTCCACCACACTTCCGTCAAACAAGCGGATAGTGCGATTGGCTATCTTGGCATCGTGCT
>CAVKNU010000120.1:0-8065 GCA_963657465.1 Lachnospiraceae bacterium | reverse complement strand
TCTTTGATTACAGCCTGCATTCTTTCTTGTCTTTTGCTATCAAATAAATCCATTTCTACCTCCTATTTTAAAGTGTTCAACGTTTCTACTGCAAAGTTACGCTTTTCTTCCGAATACAGCAAGGATTTTATGGGAAATTTTCATACATGAGAAGAGATTAAAAGAAAAAGGTGTATCCTTGATTGCCCAATTGTAGGGCGGCAAGGATACACCTTTTATATATAGTGAAATAACTATTTAGTTATTTGGAGTAAACTCATCATAACCATAACCAAGATTACCAGCTGATACATAATATTGTACCCAGAAGTAAGCATCGTGGCTTTCATATATTTTACAATCCAAGTAACCGTCATCATTCTGCCATTCTGCTACGTCTCGCACATTGAAGACACCATAGCTACCAAATGATTGCCCTGTAGCTTGAGCTGGAACACGGAACATCGTAAAATTACCATCTTCGTCTGTTCCCTTACCTACAGCATTGAGCATTAAATGATTGCCAAAACCGAACAAGTTTTTGAAACGATACTTATTTGGATCAGAGTCGCAAACCTGCAAAGTTGTCTCAACACTTGAAGCATAAGCCTTTTGAATATTTGCAACACCAAAAGAATAAGTACCAGAAACAACGTTAGACCAAGTTACACTGCTAAAATTAACTAAAGAGGTCTTCGTGTGACCTTTAGGTCATTTGAAGACCTCTTTAGTTTAAAAGGGTGTATCATACATTATCTTAATAACATACGATACACCCTAATTATTTATATATTATTATTCTGCATTTGGAATAAAACGGTCGTAACCAGTAATATCCAAAAGAGTACCAGCCTCAACATAGTAAGACATAGGAAGTAAAACTACATTGTCTTCCCTGATGTAGCCTTGGGCATTAGCATCTTGGTGAGTCAAGGCATCTGCAAAGTAGATTGTTCCATAGCTACCATAGGTATATGGAGTTTTTTGTCCTTCTACTGTTATGATGTTTACTTTTGCACCACTTGCCAATGTTCCACTTTTCCCAGTTAGGTTAAACTTAAAGTGGTATCCAGCTTTCCAGAAATCCTTAAAACGATATTGGGTAGGATCACTATCGCAAACTTGTAAGGTTGCTGGCAAGCTATAACCATATTGCTCCTCTATACTAAACAACTGTCCGAAATCAGAGAAGTAGTATGTACCAGAAGCTACGTCTGACCAAGTGACACCAACAAAGTTTACCTTCTTGGAAATTTTGCCACCCTTACCTACTGCAACTACGGTAATTGTATAGTCGCCTGCCAGATTCTTAATTATGGTATCTACAACAGCTTCACCTTGAACCTTATCCAATTTCTTGCCGTTTTCTACCACATAATCCTGATAACCACTTTCAGACAATGAGCTAACTCGACTTTCGTAATCCTCAGTAGGCTCAGCCAAGATATATGCTGCATCTGTTGCTGAGTTCGTTGTAATACGCAATTGGGTGTCTACGTCTGCATCATTTGGAGTGTCTGCCGTATATTGATAAATCAAGACATTTGCCTGTCCGTCATTTCCTGGCTCAGTCCCCTCGTCTGCAGAACAAGCTGTAAACATCGCTACAGAGGCAAGAGCCATGAATACACCATAAATATATTTTTTCATATTCTTCTTTCTTTATTTGATTATATAATGCTTACCAAACGAACTCTGGAGAATCCTGAGTAGGTGCCACAGGAAGAGGATTCTGCGTACAATCATAGTTATACTCCCTCTCTGTGCCCACAATACACAAAGTCATCCACTGTGGAACTCCATCAGTGTTCCAGCGATAGTTCTTCACATGGTTTGTGCCAGCATAACTGCGGATGATACCCTTGCCAAGACGCTTGATGTCGAATGTAGCGAAGCCTTCGCCCCACAATTCCACACGGCGCTGCCACCATACTTCATTTTGGAAAGCAGATGTGCTCTTGTTGCCATAAGCCTCGTTGTGCTTGCCATATACGTATTGAGGGTCGCGAGTCTTTGCAAATGCTTCGAGAAGGGTCTTGCCACGAGCCTCGTCCTGCATACCAGCAGCCTCAGCCTCGATAAGTTTCATTTCCTCTACACGCATCAGAGGTATGGACTGCAAGAAACCTACATACTGGTTTTTGTGACCTTCTTCACCACCTGCTGCACGGAACTTTAATGATAAGCCACCAGGACCTTCCAATTTACCAGCATTTGCCGTATAAAGCAACCATATAGGATAATCAGAAACCTCTGACAACTTTTGTATTTGTTCTTCTCCCTCCAAATCATTTGCAGCAAAATCTACAAAACATTTCTTTCTGCAATCAGTTGAAGGAATTGTAGTATATAAATGCTTATCTATGAGCTTAGGGTCGCCATAATTAGATGCATAACCACACTGAGACTCTGTTGGAGAAATTTCAATTGTCATCTGTGAACCCCAGGTGCCATCTGCGTCATTGCCAAGAAGACATGGATCGTCAGCCTTGTATGTCACACAGAACATCCAAGCATCGTTAGGAGTGTTGAAACCTGTGTTTCGGTCAGTATACTCATCTGCGCTCATCACGGTATAACCAGTCTGCGCCAATTTAGCATACTTCTCAGCATTTTGCCAGTCGCACATCACAAGATAAGCACGAGCTTTCAGACCATATACGACAGAAAGGTTTGGTTTGGTCTTGTCAGAGCCACGGTCATAATCAGCCAAATACTCCTCTGCCTTGTCCAAATCGGAAAGGATAAAGCTCCACATCTTTTCATTTGTGGCACGAGGATTATGGTACATGTCTATATTCTTGTCTTCAGTGATGAGTGGTACAGTCTCGGCTTCTTTGTTTACACCATATGTCTCATTGGCGTACATCTGGGCTATATCCTCATAGAACATTGCACGCATAGCATATGCTATACCTGCTCCCGTTTTTTGTGCTTCAGTTGGTTCATCTCCTAGCATACCAATAACTGTATTGCAGTTATTTATCCAACCATAATATACACGCCAAGGAATCTGGCACATCAAATAGTCTGGACCAAGAGCATAGTGTGAACTATACCATACTTGGTAGTTTGAACCCTTGTTCATATCGTAGGCGATATCTTGTCCCATAATATCACGCTGGATAATCTGAGAAGGGTAACCGAAATCCCAGTAGTTAGAACTGCTTACAGTAGTATAGAACTGTGGCCTACCATTAAGTGATGTCAGTATAGAGTTTGCGAAATTATCAAATGAATTAGGAGCGCTACTTGCTTGCCCAATGGTAACCGTATTGCTTTGTGGCTCAAACTCTTGGATACAACTAGAGAAAGAAGCCATTGCCAGTCCTAATAATGCAACTGATATCTTATTCATTTTCATATTATCTACTTTTTATGTTTTAGAATGTCAACTGAACACCACCAGAGATGTTGCGTACAGGAGAATATTTACTAGATGATGATACACCGTCGTATGAATAGCGAGGGTCCAATCCCTTACGAGCAGATATAAATCCTAGGTTCTCGCCTGAGCAGTATACTCTTATCTTAGAGAAGTAAGAGATATGCTTAGTAGGAACAGTGTAACCTACGGTGAACGCCTGGAAGTTGAAGTAACTTGCATTGGTCAAGAAACGGTCTGAGTTGGTTGTAGTATAGTTGTCACCATACTGCCAACGTGGAATGTTGCTTGATGTGTTGTTTGGACTCCAAGACTTGATGTAATCCTTATGGATAGCACCACCAGCATCTTGTGAAGAGATGTTAGGAGACATCAATGATGCGTAGCGACTGTCATATACCTTGCCACCTATTTGGTAGTCGAATGAAGCCGTGAAATCAAAGCCCTTGTAGGTTACAGTTGTACTGAAACCACCAAATGCCTTTGGAAGCAAAGAGCCAGTCTCGTAGTAACTTGCCTCACTTGGATTGGTTGTTGTGTAAGAGCACTGTGTACCAGGCTTACTGTTGTTCAAACCGGCTTCTGCTACATCCTTGTCTACCCAGTATGTAGCCTCACCCTTTTCATTGACACCAGCATACTTACGGAAGAAACCATTGTATAGTGGCTTTCCTACTTCATACCAATACTGAGTGGTACTCAAGTCGCTAGTCTGCGCAAATCCACCAACCTCTCCTGTAGATACCTCTGAAAGTTTCAAGATTTCAGTCTTGTTATGAGCGATGTTGGCTGTTACACTCCAATCAAAATCTCTTGTATGGAAGATATGACCAGTCAATGTGGCTTCAATACCAGTATTGCGCATGTCGCCTACGTTACTATAGTAACCAGTGGCACCCTGAGATTCAGGTATTCTCAACCAGAACAACAAGTCTGTAGTTTTCTTGCTGTAGAAATCGAAACTACCAGTCAAACGTCCCTTGAAGAAACTAAACTCAGTACCAATGTTCAAGTTGGTGGTTGTTTCCCAGGTGATATTCTTGTTTCCTAAGCGATAGAAAGAGGCAGACATATTAGTGTCTGAAGACTGAGAAAGTGTATAGAGGTCAGTGTAAGCATAGTTGCCAATGTTATCATTACCCTGCTGACCGATGGAAGCCTTAATCTTCAACTCGTCAACCCATGATGCATTGAACCATTTCTCCTTATTGATGAGCCATGCGCCACCAAGTGACCAGAAATTACCCCAACGATGTTCTGTCGCAAAACGTGAAGAGGCATCACGACGATAAGAGAAAGAACCAAAGTACTTGTTATCGTAGCTATACTGGGCATTTCCAAAGTAACCCTCTACATTATAGAAAGTTCTATAAGAGTTGCTTGACAATTTCTTGGCGAAAGCATTGATTTCCAAAATCGATGGAGAAAATCCACCCTGAGCATCTGCCTTTAAGTATGTAACAACATTCTTATAGTACTCATGACCCAACATTACAGTTACACTATGCTTTCCGAAGTCCTTGTAGTAAGTTAATGTCTGGACATGGTTCTGACGCCATCCCTCCTGTGAATACTTGCTGATGTAGCCATTGACACTTGCCTTGGAACCATAGAATGGGTTGTTGTAGGTAGTGTTATTAGACTGTCCCCAAATAAGGGTACTGGTCAAGTTGGCTTTCAAGAAACTTGTTATCTGTATGTCTGCGGTAAAAGTACCATTCAGCTGATGACCTTTGGTCTTATTAATATCATAGAGATTAGCTACAAGTGGGTTGTACTTATCCAAGAATGGACGTACGATACCTGTAGAGAGCGAACCTAAGTCGTAAGAAGGGTTTCCATACTGGTCGTTTGGAATATACACATTGTCATTCTCATCCATGCTACGAACATACAAAGGATAGATAGGAGCCATCAAAGATGTGAATTCCATCACACTGGTCAAGTTGGCATCCTGGCTTTGGATAGAATGGTTGAAGCCGATATTCGCACCAAGCTTCAGCCACTTCTTAATCTGGTAGTCGGCTTTCAGACGAGCAGTAATACGCTCATAGCCACTATTCTTAACGACTCCTTCGTCATTCAAGTAACCTAAGCTAGCATAATATGTAGAACGGTCAGTTCCACCACTGGCACTCATGTTGTATTCCTGGCGCAATGAATGCTGGTAAACGGCATCAGCCCAATTGTCTGGCAACAAATAGTAAGATTTGCCATTGCTGGTTATGGAGCGTCCAAGAGTAGCATTAGGATTCAACTTGCCATCCATACCGATGAGTTGCTCACCCTCTGGGTAAGTAAACACATTGTAAGCCAAGTTGTTCAACATGTCCTTGTTTGCGCTAAGGTTTGCCTGTTCTGCGGTATAACCGTTGCCATAGTAATAGCGGTTGTAAAGCTGAGAATAGTATGCCTCATAATACTGACCAGGGTCAGTGATGACATCATAGTCAGGAATCGCACGAGAGTTTGAACCCCACTTCATGTCAACATTGATTTTTCCTTCCTTGTTGGCAGAGTTTGCACCTTTCTTAGTGGTAACAATGATAACACCAGCTGCACCACGAGCACCATAAAGGGCTGCAGAAGCAGCATCCTTCAATACGGATACAGACTCAATATCTTCTGTAGGAATATTAGAAAGGCTAGCAGAATAAGGAGCACCATCGACAATCACCAATGGATCAGTACCTGCATACATAGAAGCAATACCACGGATGTTGATGCTTCCCTGATTTGCACCAGGTTGTCCTGAACCTCCACGCAACTGCAAACCAGAAACAGAACCTACCAAAGCGTCAGCCACATTGGTAGTAATCTTCTTAGAAAGTTCCTCTGAGCCTACTACGGCTGCCGAACCAGTGAAGGCACTCTTCTTGGCAGTACCGAAGGCTACGACCATCACCTCGTCGAGTGAATGGCTGTCAGTATCCAAGGCAACCTTCATGTTCTTGGCAACCTTTACGGTCTTGCTTACCATGCCAATGTAGGAAATCTCCAGCTTGGCATTGGCTGGAGCGTTCAGTGAGAAGTTACCGTCAATGTCGGTAACAGTACCGGTGTTAGTACCCACAACCTTGATGGATGCGCCGATGACAGGGCTTCCATCCTCAGAGGAGGTGACATTACCGGAAACTTGAGTTTGTGCCAGTGCCATCCCGATGCTCAGGAAAAGGCAGGCGATAAACGTCATGAGTCTTTTTTCCATAAATCTCTCTCTTTTAATAAATGAATATATAATGTTTGTATTTTCTTCTCGAAAAAATCCCCACCTCTTGCCCCGAGGAGGAGAATTTCTTGTGAAAGAAATTATATTTGCATTTTTATTAAGTATAAACAAACATGTATTACAATCTAAAACAGAACGATTATGGTATATTTCAAGTTAGAGTTTGGCTTTGGAAAAAGTAAGAAACAAAAGGTAAATCCAAGTACAGAAGTAAAGGAAATGCGAGGATGGGATTTTGTGTCTTCACAAGTGGAAACGCTAAAGACTGAAGGAAGATTCAAGACGGCAAGCAATTACTTGACCGCAGCTCGGTCTTGGTCGAAGTTCGTAGGGCACAACAATTGGTATTTTTCTGAGATGGATGGCAAGTTGACGGAACGTTATCAGCGATGGCTTTGCGACCAAGGCATTTGTCTCAATACTGTCTCTGCCTATTTACGAGCATTGCGAGCTATGTATAATCGAACAGTTGATAGGAATTTGTCTGATAGCAATGGTCATCCGTTTGCCAAAGTTTTCACGGGTAGGGCCAGGACAGCCAAACGAAGTGTTACGGCAGAAGTCATCCGACAGCTTCACGAACTACAGTTGCCAGAAGGTTCTGCCTTAGCTATCTCTCGTGATATCTTTATTTTTAGCTTTTATGCCATGGGAATGCCGTTTGTGGATATTGCTTATTTGAAGAAACATCAGATGAGAGATGGTTTCATCCGATATGCTCGCCATAAGACTGGTCAGCAAATTTGTGTTGCTGTCACATCGGTGATGTTAGATATTGTCAATCGTTACCATGAGGCAAACTCTGAATATGTTTTTCCCTTTCTTAGCGAGCAATCACCAGAATTGCTTCATAAGCAATATCTTCTACGATTGCGACAATATAATTATTACCTCCATGTTCTTTCCAGTATGATTTCGTCTCCGCATCCTTTGTCATCATACGTGGTACGGCATTCTTGGGCAAGCATCGCTTATCAACATCACATCGATATCGGACTCATCGGAAAGGCATTGGGACACACCAAGACTTCCACCACCTTATTATATATAAAGAGTCTCTTTGATTCCGACCTTGCCACTGCCAACCAGTCGCTGATGCAAGAGTTGGGTCTTACTAGGACATAGTTGTGCCCATAGTTAGGGCACAAAAGCGCCATAACTAGGCACTATTTTGTTGTATTAAGGCAAAGTACTAATACATTTATTCAGCAAAAAACAAATTCGCGTTTTGCCCTTCACCCTTCACCTTTCTGGCGGAAAAGCCGATAAACACAGGGGATTGGGAGGGTGAAGGGTTGAAAAGAACCTTTCACCACCCTTCACCTTGTCATTTCCTGATTTTTGGTTGACTAGCAATTTGCGATAGAGAAAATCCAATCCCCAATGGCTTTATCCCATTCATTTAAGGGTGAAGGGTGGTGAAAGGTGGGTGAAGGGTCGAGAAGCACCCTTCACCCTCGGAATGCCAATAA
>CAVKNU010000119.1:0-8216 GCA_963657465.1 Lachnospiraceae bacterium | reverse complement strand
CAGGGTGAACAGAAAGTACGTTTCAGCCCTGTCTTGCAAGGAATGTTCTTCATCAAAGTGGAAAACGAGAAGCGATTGGAGAGAATTCTTTCCAAATATGGCTATTTCATGTATAAGGGCACAGATTATGGCGCAAGAAGTTCTGAGGTTGTTGAGCGTACCTTTTTCACCAAGGCTCATCTTCTTTGTGCCGATAGCAAGTCACGAACATTGGATGAGATTGTAAAGCAAGCGAGAATCCCCGATGAGGACATGGAGCGTTTCATCTATTTCAATGACAAGCTGGCTGACGGCATAGAGGGACTGAGCATCGTTGACAAACGATACAACGACCTCATCTTGGTGAATGACACCATCCGTGTTCTCAGCGGTCCGATGGCTGGCTGGGTAGGTGTCGTCAAGCAAATCAAGAATAAAGGCAAGAAAGACCGTCACCTTTTGCTACGCTTTGGAAATAATCATTGTCTCAATATCTCCAACATCCGCCAATATGATATACAGATAGAACATGAAGCCACAGTAGGTGCAAAATCTGAGGCTGTAGGCGTTTGGCGTGCGATAGACCAAATGTTAGGCTATTTGCAAGCAAAGGAACCATCAAAAAATGCTTCAAAGACATTGCGCGAGCTGTTCACGGAGTATCAAAAAAAGCTAACGGTTTATCGCAATCGTCATTCTTCTGATATTGCATACAGCAATAAGGTAGAGAGGAAGAAGACTGCTCATCAGCAAGAGGTTCTTAGCAACATAGATGATTCGATGAGAAACAATTTCCGTATCCTCGCTGATTATTTCAAGGCAGATGGCGGAACAATAAAGCAAGGATTGAATGAATTGATACCGGATATAATTCTCCGCCCCTTCCTCACCCCAACCTCTGGAGTGACCATCCCACAAGAACAGGATTATGCAGTCTTACCTCATAACGACATCATTGAGTTTGTTCTCCGTTGCAACCTTCGCCAATTTTTCCGTAGCGAGGAGTATGAGGCTGACAAATATGCTCCAGTCTTCGATGAGGACTATGAGTACTATGCCCACTTTGCCCTATTAAAGGCAGAGACAGGTAAGGTCAAAGCTATCTGCTCATGGGGAGGATTCTATGATTATTATGCTTTGCAAAGCAAGGATGAACGAAAGAAGTTTCTAGAAGATTTGGAGTCGAGAAAATATCCTCGTATGTTATACTTGCTCACACAAAGTGAGTGTAAATTTGAGAAAGGGAATGGCATAGGTGGCTTCTCCATCGAGACCGACATCGACTATACGGATGATGTCGATGTTTTAGGAAGAAAGGCAAATGAATTCTTCACTCTACACTCTACACTCTTCACTCAGCTCACTGCTGCTGCCGTAGAAGTATGGCAAGGTGCCCGTATGTTGGTTTGGCGTCAGTTACTCCAACGTTACGTATTGCTTCATAAGGTACCAGTCGTCGACCTTCCTTCCGTCATCTCCCAAGATTCTAAAATGGAAGAAGCATTTAAAAAGGTTGATGGCAAACTGGACATATCCAAGATAGCCACCGCTTTGGCAGATGCCAAGACAGAAATAGAGGAACATCTGAGAAACGAAAAAATACCAGATTCCATCTTTCGATTCCTCTCCACCTCATTGACATTCTCTTCTCATTTTGCCGAAGACGAGGTCTACAATTATATCACCGACACATTCAATCCAGACAGCACCTTGACAGAGCTGTTCAATGGAATCGTTGAAAATATAAGCAAGGAGAGCCGTTATGCATCAATAGTTCGCCACTTCCACAAAGGAATGGCAGAATTGCAAGAGCAGGACTCATGGACATACTTCAAGTTTCCATCTTTCCTAAAGCAAATGGGAAAGATTGGAAAAATGGCAAAGAACTAAACCGATAGATGATGCTGAAACTCAAACAGATTGTTCTTAAGAAAGTAGAAACCCTGCATGACGGTTTCGTGTATATGGCTGACATTCTGAAAATCAATGATGAAACAGGCTGTGGAGGACTTCATGGTTATACAGACATCAATGACCCTGAACTAGATGAGTATCGGGATTGGCTCAATCTCAACATCCAAATGATGGAAAAGATGAATGCCAAGAAATTCATCTTGACCATTGATGAGGATGTTGAGTTTTAGGGGGGAGGTGTAATAACGCCTAAATTCTTTGGCATTTACAGAATAAAGTCGTACTTTTGTCGTTATATTAGCATTAAAAACGAATAAATATGGCAAACGACAATAACAATATACAGCCTTTCGAGGATGATTCACAGATAGTTCTCTATCAGCCAGACGAAAGTATATCTCTGGAGGTAAAACTCGAAGAAGATACAGTTTGGTTGACCCAAGCTCAAATGGTAGAGTTATTTCAAACAACTAAGCAGAATGTAAGTCTTCATATAGGCAATGTATTTAAAGAAGGAGAATTACAGCAAGAAGAGGTTGTCAAGGAATCCTTGACAACCACTCCTCATGGGGCAATTTCAGGTAAGTTTCAACATAAGAAAGTAAAACTTTACAATCTGGATGTTATAATTTCTGTAGGTTATCGTGTAAAATCTCAACGTGGAACTCAATTTCGTAAGTGGGCAACTCATATTCTTAAGGACTATTTGCTTAAAGGATATTCTGTAAATCAACAGTTGTTGGCAATGCAACGTCAAATTGATACTCGTTTTGATGAGCAGTCTCAGCGAATGACTCGAATTGAAGATACACAAGTCAAGCAGCAACAGCAGCTCGACTTCTTCATCCGAACCTCCACACCTCCTGCAGAGATGGTCTTCTTCGAGGGCGACTTCTATACAGCAAGAGCAGCACTGGAGAATCTTGTGCGAACAGCCAACCATCGAGTAATCATCATAGATGGCTATGTCTCATCCTTAACCCTTAGCATCCTTGATGTTCGCAAGCCTGAAGTCACAGCCGTTATTTATACCAATGGTGTAGGTCAAGGTATGCAACGCTTGATGGATGAGCACGACCACCTCTTCCCAAACAACCATGTAGACATCCGTAAATGGAAGAAAGAATCCCACGACCGTTGGCTCATCATAGATGAAGCCCTCTATCATTGTGGTCATTCCCTCAATGCCAATGGCGGTCATAAGATTTCTGCAATTACCTTGATGGGAACATCCCCAGAGGCTATCCTCTCAGAAGTAGAATAAACAAGCATAACTCCCCATTCGAGTGGCGACAAGCGCAGAGCGATACTGCGGTGGGGAACAAATCAAAAACATTCAAATTCTTAAAAGACTCTGTATTCTCAGTAAACACTGAGATAGAGATGTTTGGTTATAGGGGTTGAATGCCGTACGGTTTAATTTTATAGTTTTATGGCACATACGAGAACAGCAATAGATACCATTCGGGGGTATTATTATCAATTTGACCTTTATGCTATCCAAATTTTGGAGAGTAATGGGGAGAAGATAACTTTGGAAGGTATAGAGGATGTAGATGTGAGTACGGCAACAGAAACAACAGCTATACAATGTAAATATTATGAGGGTACGACCTATAATCATTCAGTTATAGCTGAACCGATAAGGTTGATGTTGAAGCATTTTAATGATAATAAGGATGGCTCGTTTAAATATAAATTATTTGGCTTTTATAAGGATGGACAAGAAAAGTTGACATTCCCATTGACGGTAGATTTTGTCAAAACAAAATTCTGCACGTTTACCTTAAAAGGCGTGAGGCATGAATATCATGATGAACTGAACTTGACAGATGAGGAAATTTCTTTATTTGTATCACGACTATCAATAAATATTGGCGCAAAGTCTTTTGACGAACAGAATGCACAGTTATTAACTGACATACAGAAGATTTGGCATTGTACGCAAGTTGAGGCTGAAAACTTATATTACCCCCTGGTATTAAAACTAGTGCGAGAAATCGCAACAGACAAAGATGAAGCAAAACGACAAATCGATAAGAATACATTTTTAGCTAGAATCAATGCTCATAAAAATCCATTAGTAGATATTTGGTTCGCAAGAAAATGCACTTCAGAAGAATATCTAAAAGGAATGCATAAAACTTATTTCTCTCCAGGCATAAACATAAGTCCTTATGAACGTTTCTTCTTGATTGACTGTGATGAAACTATAACAGATGCCGAGCTAAAGCAGTTGTTGATTCTGATCTATACCAAATGGAGCAAATGCTCCATTAGAGAGCAGCATCCGTTTGTTCCGTATATTTACTTAAATAGATTACCGGGCGAAAGGTTATTGAAAATAAAAGAACAACTCTATTCAGACGGTTTCTTGATAAATGATGGTCACCCCTTCCATTTGTCGCAATTTAAATCTAGAGAAATGGCGAAAGAGCCTGCTAAAGACAAGAAAACTATAAAAATAATAAATGAAGTTAGCTCAGTTAATGATGTTCTGCAATCTATTCATGACAAAACTAGAGAACTATATCAATTCTATTTTGATAAGCCTTTTTTCGATATGCAGGAAGGACACAAACTTGTTTCGATATATATTGAAACTACAAAAGACGTAGAACAAATTATTTAGTATTATGGCTGACAAAATTAATGCAGAAGTAATATCTGTTTTTCCAAATAAAGTGAGGATTTCTGTGGATAACTTGGAAGATTTTCAAGTTGCTGATGAAAAACTCAGAGTGGGTTCTTATCTTCGTATTGCAGATAATGATGATTGCGTATTGATGGCAATCATTGAGAATTTTTCAATAGAAGTAGGTGTTGACAAGGTTGGCAACGCCACGAAAAGTTATATCATCGAAGCCCAGCCGCTAGGCTTGATTACGGATGGAAAATTTGAACGGGGTGGTGATTCCATTGCAATTCCACCTAAAAGTGTAGAACCAGCAAAAACGGAAGAAATTGCCAAGATTTTCGAAGAGTCGATAGAGGGAAAGGATAAGTTTGAGTTTGCCTTGCTTGCGGCAAATTCAAGTATTAAAGTGCCTGTCAACGGCAATAAGTTCTTCAATAAGCATATTGCCATAATTGGTTCTACAGGTTCAGGAAAGTCACATACGGTAGCGAAGATAATTCAAACTGCAATTGATGGTAAAAATGGAGAATATGAAGGATTCAATAATTCTCATGTCGTGATATTTGATATTCATTCAGAGTATCATGCTGCTTTTCCTGAAGCCAACTATATTGATATCGATAATTTGGTACTTCCTTATTGGTTACTAAATGGTGAGGAACTACAGGAATTGTTTATAGAAACAGAGGCAAACGATCACAATCAAAGAAGTTTATTTAAGGATGCAGTTGTAGAAAGCAAGAAAAATCATTACGCAGGCGATGACACGATAAAAGAGCGCATTCATTTTGATTCTCCTTATTTCTTTGATATAGATGAAGTTTTAAGTAAGGCCAAAGCTGAAAATGAAAGAATGATAGATACTGGTGAAAAGTACTCTACAGGGGATAAGAAAGGGCAACCTAAAAAGACAAAAGGCTCATTGAATGGAATGCTTACAAATTTCATCAATCGTATGGAAGTAAAACTTCACGATAAGAGATTGGATTTTTTGTTGGGTGATAAAGCTAAAAAAATATCTTTTCAAGATACCTTAAAGCAATTTTTGGGTTATGGTAGTTCAAAATCGAATGTAACTATTATAGATTTAAGTGGTATTCCTTTTGAAGTACTAAGTATTAGTGTTTCTTTAATCTCTCGTATACTCTTCGAATATGGTTACTACTACAAGAAAGTGTTGGAACCAAAAGGTGCAAGATATAACAATGATATACCTTTGCTCCTTGTCTATGAAGAAGCTCATAAATATGTGCCAAATAGTGATATGGCAAAATATCGTGCTTCAAGAGACTCTATAGAACGCATAGCCAAAGAAGGAAGAAAATACGGAGTGTCGTTATTGTTAGCAAGTCAACGCCCATCAGAAATCTCGGATACCATATTTGCTCAATGTAGCAATTATGTGACTATGAGATTAACCAATCCTAATGATCAGGCATGTGTAAGGAAATTGCTACCTGATACCTTGGGTGACTTAATCAATAAATTGCCATCTTTAAAGGCTGGTGAAGGTTTGCTTATAGGCGATGCAGTTGTTCTCCCTTCCGTAGTAAAGATAGAAAGATGTGATCCTTCTCCTTCTTCTAATGATATTCCTTATTGGGAGTTATGGAAAGAGCGATGGAAGGAATTGCCTATTGATGAGATTAAGGAATTTTGGTGTAAATAAAACTGTATCAGAAATAATAAGCAATGCTCATAGTTTCATAAACAAAGTAAATGATTTGACAATGAAAGATTTCAAAGATATTAGAATAGCCGTAGCCGGCACTGGCTACGTAGGTCTGAGCATAGCCACGCTATTGTCTCAGCACCATCATGTGAGTGCAGTGGATGTGATCCCTGAGAAGGTGGAGAAACTCAACAACAAGATTTCTCCAATCCAAGATGATTACATCGAGAAATACTTGGCAGAGAAGCCATTGAACTTGACCGCTACCCTTGATGGCAAGGCAGCCTATAAGGATGCAGACTTTGTGGTCATTGCGGCACCAACCAACTATGACCCAGTGAAGAACTACTTTGATACCACTCATGTGGAGGAAGTCATCGACCTAGTGTTGGAGGTAAACCCCGATGCAGTGATGGTTATCAAGAGTACCATTCCAGTGGGCTATACCCGCAGTCTCTACTTGAAGTATGCCAAGAAGGGTGTGAAGCAGTTCAATCTTCTCTTCTCCCCAGAGTTTCTTCGTGAGAGCAAGGCACTCTACGATAACCTTTACCCTAGTCGCATCATCGTAGGATACCCAAAGATTATCGATCGCCCAGAGTTCACCGAGGAAAACGAGGCTATCAAAGCAGTAACCGATGTGGAGAAGATGAAGAAAGCAGCCAAGACCTTTGCTGCCCTCTTGCAAGAAGGAGCTATCAAGGAGAATATCGACACGCTATTCATGGGCATGAAGGAAGCTGAGGCTGTGAAACTCTTCGCCAACACCTACTTGGCATTGCGAGTAAGCTACTTCAATGAGTTGGATACCTATGCCGAGGTGAAGGGACTTGATACCAAGGCTATTATCGAAGGAGTAGGTCTTGACCCACGTATCGGTACCCATTACAACAACCCAAGCTTCGGCTATGGTGGCTATTGCTTGCCAAAGGACACGAAGCAACTTTTGGCAAACTATGCCGATGTGCCAGAAAACTTGATTGAGGCAATCGTGGAGAGCAACCGCACTCGTAAGGACTATATCGCTGATGCCGTACTCCAGAAAGCTGGTTATTATAGTTATGCTGATGACAATAGCTTTGATGCGAGCAAGGAACACAACTGTGTGATAGGTGTCTATCGCCTCACGATGAAGAGTAACAGCGATAACTTCCGCCAAAGTGCCATCCAAGGCATTATGAAACGTATCAAGGCAAAGGGTGCTGAGGTGATTATTTATGAGCCAACGCTCGAAGACGGTAGTACTTTCTTTGGAAGCAAGGTGGTGAACGATATGAACGCATTCAAGGCACAGAGCCATGCGATTATCGCTAACCGCTATGACACGTGCCTTGATGATGTAAAGGATAAGGTCTATACTCGTGACATCTTCCGTAGAGATTAGCCTAGCTAACGATTCTCTATCCATCCGAAGATAGCATGAGTATCGAGGCAAGGACAATCCTTAGGAGTTGTACCAGGCAAATCACGATGCCCCACAATCTTCGCTTTTGGAAACAACTTATGCAGGATGATAAACAAATCCGTGATTCGCCCTTTTTGCTCAGGAGTCAACGTGTTGCAAGGCTCACCGTTCTCGTCGAGCCCACCCTCATAGCAAATGCCGATGGAACATTTATTATAAGGTACGCAATGTGCCCCGACCTCCAAGAGCAACCGATGCTGGCTCATCTTCCCATCCTTACGGATATAGAAATGATACCCAATGCCACGAAAGTGGCGTGCCAGGTGGTCACGGAGCAGCATCTCCTCCGTATAATCCCGATTGCATCTCGTAGCCGAGCAATGCAAAACTAGATATTTAACGTCGTCTTCCGACATCAATTGACATTTTCTCATGTTTCATTACATTTAGAAAGTTATAACCAAGGCGGTTTATACCGCACAAACAACCGCCGATTAGGCGATAAAACAATCGCAATTCTATTGCGTAAGAAATCATCGCAAGCCCTTTAGGGCAAAGGCTCCGCTTGCGATACCAAAACTCTGGCAGAGCTATAGCGTCGCCAGCTA
>CAVKNU010000118.1:0-8227 GCA_963657465.1 Lachnospiraceae bacterium | reverse complement strand
ACTTTGCCTTCCACTTCAATGACTTCTGGTCTAACATTAGCATAAGGAATAAACAATTCAGGGTTATTCGATGCATTAATCAAAGTTTTTACTATTTGATTAACAGATGAAGGATTTACACCTATAATTTCACCATCATCCTTTACCCCCAAGAAGATTGTACCACCTTGATGATTCAAGAACGAACACACAGTCTCATAGACAGAGTTACTCACTTTGTCTATACATTCCTTAAACTCAGTGGTTGCGTTCTCGCCACCCAATATAATTTGTTCAAGATTTTTCATACTCAACTTTGACAAATTTACTTTCTTCTTTGACAAAACGTCATTTTACAGTCTATACTATATTTTATAAACGAATAAGTTTCAAAGAATTATACCATGAATAAACATTCGTTAACTTTGACAACAAAAATGCTTGACTTTGACAAGTCACAAAAAAAATGTAAATCTTTTAGATATTTCACTTAATTTTGCCACTCTTTTATCAGTTCTTCGGTTGCAAAGTTAACGAAAAATTTTAAACTTGCAACACTTTTACAAAAAACATCTACAAATTTGAAACAAAAAAAAGTCCTTCCGAGGAAGGACTAGAAGAATATTTTGTTATAATTCAGCAACAGCAGAAGCAAGCTGCTCAAGAGCTCGCTGCAACACAGCTCTAGGTGCTGCCACATTCAACCTCATGAACCCTTCACCACCAGGTCCAAACATCTCACCATCATTCAATGCCAAATGAGCTTTGTCGATGAAAAGGTCGAGCAAGGCGTCATGAGACAAATGCAAGTCTCGACAGTTGAGCCATACCAAGAAGGAAGCTTGTGGACGCAATGGACGAATGCCAGGGATATGCGCCTCGCAATACTCCTCCACAAAACGGATGTTGCCCTCAATATACGACAACATCTGCTTTCGCCATTCCTCACCCTGACGGAAAGCGGCGATGGTGGCAATCGGAGCGAAGAGCGTAGGGTCGTCAAGCTCGTTGGCAGTCAACCAAGAATAGAACTTTTGGCGGATTTCAGCATTCGGAACAATGCTATAACTGCTCACGATACCTGCGATATTGAACGTCTTGGAAGGAGCTTGGAAGGTGATACTGATGTCACGTGCCTTGTCGCTGACAGAAGCAAACGGAATGTGTTTGTGTCCGAAGAGGGCCATGTCGGCATGAATTTCATCACTGATAACGAGCAAGTGATGATCGTAGCAGAAATCGGCAAGGCGCTGTAGGGTTTCACGGCTCCATGTGATGCCACCTGGGTTGTGAGGATTACAAAGGATGAGTATACGACATTTGTCGTCACATACCTCGGTGAGATTGTCGAAGTCCATCTCATAATAACCATCCTCACGCATTTTCAATGGATTAAAGACAACTTCACGGCCATTGCCTTCCGGAGTCAATCGGAATGGATGATAAACTGGTGGCTGAATGATGATTTTCTCGTCTTCCTTGGTGAAGACATTCACCACCATACCGATACCTTTCACGATACCTGGGATGAAGCGAATCCAGTCGCTCTGAATGTCCCATTGGTGGTGATCGTGTACCCAGTCGATGATGCTAGGGAAGAAGTCTTCGGGTATCATCGTATAGCCGAAGAGGGAGTGCTCTAAGCGTTGCTTTAGAGCATCGGTTATAAACTGTGGAGTTTCAAAGTCCATATCGGCTACCCAGAGGGGAAGAAGGTCTTCCCTACCCCATCTTGGTTTTAAAGCTCCGTTCTTTAGGTCGTTCGTTCCTGAACGATCGATTATTTTATCGAAATCGTAACTTGACATATTGTTTGTTTTTAAAGAACTTTTCTTTAGATTTTATTTTTCCTTGCTCAAAGGGAAAGCTTTTCCAAACCTACCTTTTTTCTTTGCTCAAAGAGTTTTTTTTCAACCTCTTTGTCCCTCCTTTATAAGGAGAGTTTCCCAACCACCCCGTCCCTCCTTCATAAGGAGGGCTCCACCTCTCACCCCGGCCCTCTCTCCTCAGGCGAGAGGGGGAAACCGCTCCTCCTCGTCGCTCTGAACCGCTATGCTCTGAGGTAGGCGGGGCATCAAAGCCCTCGCCTGAGTTTTTGTGCGGGTGTAAACCCGCTTTGATTCAAGGACTTGCTTGTTCCTTGTTTGAGTTACTTGCTTGTTCCTTGTTTGAGGTTCTTGCTTCGCTTTGATTAAACCACTACTCTTCCCCAGTATATTTTCTACTAGTACGGTTGAGGTTCTCACAGTTTTTCATCATCTGCTTTCTTCGTCTTTAAAGCTCAGACGGGATTTAGACGGAGCATGAAAGCTTTCTCCGTTTGTGTTCCGTTTTAGTTCCGTAGGATAATTTTCATTCTTCGCTTGCGAAACTAAATCTGCGTTATCTGCGGGCGTATTTTCATCCGTACAGACTGAGAATTTTAAGCAAGCTCTAAGCAAGGCGGTGTAACACCGCACAAAAATCGCCGATGAGGCGTAAAATAATCGCAACTCTGTTGCGTAAGAATTCATCGCCAGCCCCGTAGGGGCACAGGCTCCGCTGGCGATACCAAAACTCTGGCGAAGCTATAGCGTAGCCAGCTACATCCCCTTCCCCCTGAGGGGGAAAGGGGCTTGGGGTAAGGAGGTGGAGCCCTCCTGGCTAGGAGGGACGGGGAGGTCGAAAAAAATCCTTATGAAGGAGAGACAAAGAGGTTGGGAAAAATCCTCCTGAGCAAGGAAAAAGGAGTTTTAGAGGAAATTCCTCTACCCCAGCGCTTGCTTTATATCCTCAAAGAGATCTTCGACATCCTCGAGTCCGATACTCAATCGGACCGTCGTATCCAACACATCCATGCTTCGACGCTGAGCGTCAGAGAAACCACCAAAGATGGTACTAGCTGGATGAATCGCCAGCGTGCGATTATCAAACAAGTTCGTGGCACGATGAATCAACTTCAAATGATTGATGAAGCTGAAACAAGCTTCCTTGTCCGCAAGTTCAATACATACCATGGCACCAGCAGTACTGCCAAACTGCTTCTGAGCCAACGCATGATAAGGATTGTCTTCCAAACCCACATAGTTGACATGCTGAATCTGAGGCAGAGTCTGAAGGCGACGAGCCAACTCCAAGGCATTGGAACTCTGCACACGATAACGAGCATCAAGGGTCTCCAATCCGATGGTCTGCATGTATGCCACCTGTGGCGTCATATAAGCACCAAAGTTGAAGAGCTGTTCACCATAGAGTCGCTTGCCGAAATCACCGGCATAAGAAGTGCCATAATCGATGACCACACCACCGAGCGAGGTTGCGCCACCACTCACATACTTCGTACTCGAAACCACTTCGATATCTACGCCCAGGGCGTGGGAAGAAAACTGGGTGAATGGAATGGTCGTGGTATCTGCCACGAGTGGTATATTCTTCTCATGTGCCACAGCAGCCAGGGCTGACAAGTCAGCCACCTCCATCTGAGGGTTGGTGATGATCTCCAAGAACACGCAACAGGTATTCTCATCGACTGCGGCTTTCACCTCTTCTATATTAGTCAAGTCGCAGAGATGCACAGCCACACCGAAGCGACGCAATGTGCCCACAAGCAAAGCATAGGTATTACCAAAAAGATGCTTGGAAGTAACGATATTCTTGCCCTGCGCAGAGAGGGCGATAAGGGTATTGCTGATGGCAGCCATACCAGAGTTAAAGGCAGTCACCTTCTTGGCATCGGTGAGGGCTGCCACACGGCGCTCAAAATTGGTTACCGTAGGATTTTCCACACGAGAATAGTCCGGAGCCGAAATCTTATCGGTAAAAGCCTCCGCCATCATCTCTGCATTGTCGAATTCGTATGCTACGGCGTTATATACCGGCATACTCAATGCATCGTAAGCGTCTCTGCGCTCATAAGCCAAGTGAATGGCCTGTGTCTGTTTTTTCATTGTCTTCTTTTACGTTGATTGATTTTGACTGCAAAAGTAATAAAAAGATACGAAACAGCACCTATTTGCAAGTAATATATAATATTTTTTTTAATTTCACGTTTATTGGATATAATGAAACGATTTATCCTATTTGTCACCCTATCGCTTTGTATGACCCTCCAAGTCATGGGACAAAGCTTCACCCTGCAAGGCAAAGTCATCAATCAAGACAACAGCCCTGTAGGGTTTGCCTCGGTGTCGGTAGCCCAGCAAGGCAAGATGACCCTCACCTCGCCCAAGGGAGAATACCGCCTACAGTTGCATTCGGCTGACAGTGTGGTGATTAAGTTTTCCATGTTGGGATACAAGAGCAAGACTCGCGTGCTTCGTCGTCCGAAGGGAAAGCAGACGTTGCAGGTGGTGCTGTATGCCACCAGCCAGAGTCTGGACGAGGTGGAAGTAAAGGGTGAGCGCATCCAAACCGACCAGACGCAGGAGTTGAAGACAAAAGATGCGAAGATGGCTCCCACAGCCAATGGCAACGGCGTGGAGGGACTGATTCAGCAACAAGCCGGCGTGAGCACCCACAGCGAGTTGTCGTCGCAATACAATGTGCGTGGTGGTGCTTTCGACGAAAATTCGGTATATATAAATAATGTAGAGGTGTATCGTCCTTTCTTGGTGCGCAGTGGACAACAGGAAGGTTTGTCGGTCATCAATCCCTACATGGTTGACAAGATTGGCTTTTCCACAGGTGGCTATGCTGCCAAATACGGCGATAAGATGAGTTCGGCACTCGACATCACCTACAAGACCTTGAAACCCCAAGGAGGCAAAAAAGCGATGGTGGAAGGAAGCGCCGCCCTCAGCCTGTTGGGCGCAGACGCTTACCTAGGCATCGGCACAAAGAAACTCTCCTGGCTCAACAGCGTGAGATACAAAAGTACTCGCTATTTGCTGGGCAGCTTGGACACCAAGGGCGAATACCGTCCTAACTACCTCGACTACCAGACCTATCTGAGTTACACTCCCAATAAGCTTTGGAAGCTCGACTTCATCGGTTACATCTCTGACAACCACTACAACTTCACACCACAAGACCGAGAGACCGCCTTCGGCACGCTGATGGACGTGAAGCACTTCAAGGTGTATTTCGACGGACATGAGAAAGACCGCTTCCTCACCTATTTCGGCACCTTCGGGATCACTCGCAACTTAGGCACGCACACCCACGTTTCCCTCTTGGGAAGCGCCTTCTATACCCAAGAGCAAGAACGCTACGACATCCAGGGACAATATTGGCTCGACCAAACCAATGTGGTTGATAACCTTGGAGTGGGCACCTATTTCGAACATGCCCGCAACTACCTGACGGCTAAAGTCCTGAGTGGCAAGTTATTGCTCAAGCACGAAATGGGCAAGCACCGCATGGAAGCCGCCGTGACCTTGAAGCGGGAACGCATCGAAGAGAACTCTGTGGAATACGAAATGAGAGACAGTGCGGGATATAGTATTCCGCACACAGGCAAAGACCTCTACATGTACTATTCGATGAGAGCCAAGAACCAGCTTTCTGCCAATCGCACCGAGGCCTATCTGCAAGACACCTATCGATTTGCCAGTGCAGGAGGACACACGCATTTTACCCTCAACTATGGTGTGCGCATGAGCCATTGGAACTTCAACAAGGAAACCATCGTCAGTCCTCGCCTTTCGCTCGGCATCATCCCAGCCTACAGCGAGAACACGACCATTCGCCTGGCTGCCGGTCTCTACTATCAAGCTCCATTCTATAAGGAATTGCGCGACACGGTGACCCGCAACGGCATCACATATGTATCGCTCAACGAAAAGTTAAAGAGCCAACGAAGCATCCACTTCATTGCCGGCTATGACTACCGTTTCCGCATCAACAACCAGCACTATCGTTTCTCTGCCGAAGCCTACTACAAGGCCCTGAGCAATCTGGTGCCTTACTCTGTGAGCAATGTGAAAGTGGTGTATGACGCCAACAACGTATGCAACGGTCATGCCACCGGACTCGACATGAAACTTTACGGCGAATTCGTGCCCGGAACCGATTCATGGATTAGCTTGTCGCTGATGAACACCCAGATGAAGCTGGGCGGCAAGAACATCCCATTGCCAACCGACCAACGCTATGCCGTGAACCTCTTCTTCACCGACTACTTCCCAGGAAGCACCCGATGGAGAATGTCGCTCAAGCTAGCCATCGCCGATGGTTTGCCTTTCACAGCACCTCACAGAGACATGGCTACCAATCAGTTTCGTGCCCCAGCCTATCGCCGTGCCGACATCGGCATGAGCTACCAATTGCTCGACAACAATCATCACGAACACCCGACATTCCTCAAAAACATCTGGCTCGGAATCGACTGCCTCAACCTCTTTGGCATCGACAACGTGAACAGTTATTACTGGGTGACGGACGTAACCAACCAGCAATATGCCGTTCCGAATTATCTCACAGGTAGGCAGATTAATGGGCGAATTCTTATTGAATTTTAAATATTTAACCGTAGATAGTTCGCTATCTACGTTTTTTTTCGTATCTTTGCACGGAATTATGAGAAGATGGCTACTATACCATCCTTTACATAATCAAAACAAAGAAAGAAATAATACATAATAATAATTATGAGCAAACAAGTAGAAAAGATTAAGGAGCTGATCGCTAAGCGCGAACAGGCTCGTCTTGGCGGTGGCGAGAAGGCCATCGAGAAGCAGCATGCACGTGGCAAATATACCGCTCGTGAGCGTATCGAAATGTTGGTAGACGCTGGCAGTTTCGAGGAGTATGACATGTTCAAGTTGCATCGTTGCACTAACTTCGGCATGGAGAAGAAACAATACCTCGGCGATGGCGTGGTAGCAGGTAGTGCTACCGTAGCAGGCCGCTTGGTTTATGTATATGCTCAGGACTTCACCGTAAATGGTGGTTCACTCTCTGAGACTATGGCACAGAAGATTTGCAAGGTGATGGATATGGCTATGACCATGGGCGCACCTGTTATCTGCATGAACGACTCTGGTGGTGCTCGCATCCAGGAGGGTATCTGCGCACTCGCTGGCTACGGTGAGATTTTCGAGCGCAACATCCTCGCTTCTGGTGTTATCCCACAGATTTCTGCCATCATGGGTCCTTGCGCTGGTGGTGCCGTTTACTCTCCAGCCCTCACCGACTTCATCATCATGAAGGAGCAGACTTCTTACATGTTCTTGACTGGTCCTAAGGTTGTGAAGACCGTAACTGGCGAGGACATCGACGCTGAGCACCTCGGTGGTGCTTCTGTTCACGCTACCAAGAGTGGTGTTACCCACTTCGCAGCCAAGACAGAGGAAGAGGCTATCGAGATGATCAAGACCTTGCTCTCTTACATCCCTAGCAACAATACAGAGGAGGCTCCACGCGTAGAGTGCACAGACCCTATCGACCGCATGGACGACTCTCTCAACGAGATTATCCCAGAGGATCCTAACCAGGCTTACGATATGTATAAGGTGATCGGTGCAGTAACTGATAACGGCGAGTTCTTCGAGGTACAGCCTAAGTTCGCCAAGAACATCATCACTGGTTTCGCTCGCTTCAATGGTCAGAGCGTAGGTGTCGTAGCCAACCAGCCAGCAGCATACGCAGGTGTACTCGACGTGAACGCTAGCCGCAAGGCAGCTCGCTTCGTACGTTTCTGCGATGCCTTCAATATTCCTATTGTATCTCTCGTAGATGTACCAGGATTCTTGCCAGGTACAGGTCAGGAGTACAACGCTGTTATCCAGCACGGTGCACAGTTGCTCTACGCTTACGGCGAGGCTACAGTGCCAAAGATTACCATCACATTGCGTAAGAGCTATGGTGGTAGCCACATCGTGATGGGTTGCAAGCAGCTTCGTGCCGACCTCAACTTCGCATGGCCATCTTCAGAGATTGCCGTAATGGGTGCTAGCGGTGCTGTCGCTATCCTCTGCGGTAAGGAAGCTAAGGCTAAGAAGGAAGCTGGCGAGGATGTGAAGGCATTCTTGGCAGAGAAGGAGCAGGAGTACACCGATAAGTTCGCTAATCCATATCAGGCAGCTCAGTATGGCTACATCGACGATGTCATCGAGCCACGCAACACTCGTTTCCGCATCTGCCGTGGTTTGGCTCAACTCGCTACCAAGCGTCAGAGCTTGCCAGCTAAGAAGCATGGCTGTATGCCAATGTAATTTAGAAATTATAAATAAGAAATTATAATGGATAAGAATATTTACGCTGCTATTGCCATGGCACTCTATGAGTACCAGGGCAATAACGTACACGACAAGGAGCCTGGCATCATCAC
>CAVKNU010000117.1:0-8305 GCA_963657465.1 Lachnospiraceae bacterium | reverse complement strand
TTTGGGTAGTATTCTCTACCCTTTGGAAATTCTTTTGGGTAGTATTCTCTACCCTTTGGAGGTTCTTTTGGGCAAAATCCTCATTCTTTTGGGCAGAATTCTTGCCCTTTAGAATAGTGTCCCTATAGATTATCGTCGTGAACTGCTTGCCACTCTCACTATTGATAAATTGCATTTGCGCCCCATCCTTACGTGCTCTCAGCAAGCCAGACCCAAGCCCACGATACAACATTGTCTTGGCGCAAAAACCAGCAATCAACTGATTGCGTTGGAAAGTGATTCCCAACTTAATGTCATCAACCGTCAAGCCATCAGCCAATGCACCAGGGCTTATAATCTCCACTCGATTATCAAATATCAGCAAACGGATAGGAGCCGTCTTGATATACTCACGATGTACTAGTGAATTCTGAAGAATCTCCTCCAAAGCCACTTGCGACACCTCTAACTTACCTACGGAATTGAAGTTCTGCCCAGCCTGCACTTGGTGCAAATTAGATTTCAAGAACATCATACCTTGCTCGAACATCTCAGGAATCGTACCATCAATATCCTTGCTGTCACGATATTCCATGCCTCCCAAGTCATTACCATAGAAAGAAACTGCCTTTATCATAAATGAAGGACAATACTTCTGTGGTTGCTTACCAAAGAACATCAAACCAGCCAAGGTCAAACATCCTTGCTCGTCAATGATTCGAAGATTATTCAATAGTTGTTCGTATGGAATGCCGAAGTCCTCAACTTCGCATTCATACACCTTTCTTATATAGGATGCAAACAAACGGCTATCTACATCGTTGATTGTCGTACCATAAACAGGAGACTCATCAGGTGCAAACCGACTCGATTCATGAAAAAGGCGTAGAATCTCAGTGTTCTCTGTCAATCGCCTTTTATCGGCACCCTGTTTTACATAGATATTGCCTTGTAAATCTTTGTATGGTTTGTTAATACCTTCTTGAACATCAGCCACAAGCAGCATTTTCCCATCTACTTCCACAGTATCAGTCTGCAAAAAGATGGTAGGGCGTACTTGGTCATTTGCTATATTTCCTAATTCTCTTGATGTCGTTTGAATCTCATCGTATGACAAACCTAGGATTTTCCCAGTCTTATCTTCCACACCAAAAATCAAGCGACCGCCCTTGCTATTGGCAAAAGCAGAAAACTCTTCGGCTATTTGCTTAGCCGAAGTAAAACGTTGTTTGAACTGCACCGTGCTTGTTTCACCACAACGAATCACTTTCATTATTTCTTGTTCTATCATACGATTTCAATTTTCCCGACAAATATAAGCATTATTCCCGAATAAACAAAATTTAAAGGGATATATTTTGTGTTATGCTTAGATAGCAGTAACTTTGCATTCTATAAATAATAAAGAAGGATGGGAGAGACGATTTTATTGAAAGACTTGAGTATAGGTTATCGCTCGAAGAGACAGAGTAGGGTGATAGCCACGGATATCCAGGCTGCTCTTCATGATGGAGAACTGACATGCCTTGTTGGGGTGAATGGCATAGGAAAATCGACACTCCTTCGTACCCTTGCAGGTTTTCAAGCTCCTCTTGAAGGAGAAGTTTTCATTGAAGACAAATTGCTTTCGGAGTATTCTTCCCAGGAATTGGCGAAGAAGATAGGAGTGGTGTTTACTTCCAAACCCGATGTGCCTCAGTTTACCGTGCAAGAGGTGGTGGGCATGGGCCGTTCTCCTTATACAGGTTTCTGGGGAACACTTTCTGAAGCAGATGAAAACATCGTGAGGGAAACCTTGCATGAAGTGGGTATTTCTCATCTTGCCACTCGCTTATTCCGAGAGCTGAGTGATGGCGAACAGCAGAAAGTGATGATAGCGAAAGCACTGGCACAACAGACTTCTGTCATTTTGCTCGATGAACCTACCGCCTTCTTGGATTATCCTAGTAAGGTGGAGACATTGCGGATGCTTCGTCGATTGGCCCGTGAACTTGGCAAAACCATATTTCTTTCTACTCATGATGTGGAACTTGCCTTGCAGATAGCGGATAAAATCTGGTTGATGCAGCCACTTGTGGATACCCCTAAAACGACAGAAAGCCATCATTGCCGTCTATCCATAGGAACTCCTCGTGAATTGGCAGATGATGGCTCTCTGGCAAGTTTCCTTTGCCGAGATGGAATCTCGTTGGATAGCAAGACACTATCCATTCATATCCTTTAAACCAAGAACATAATCAATATCTGTGCGATGACCACTCGGACAAACATGCCGAGTGGATAAACCGTGGCATAACTGATGCTGGCAGTATCGCCGTCTAGCGTCTCATTGGCATAAGTCAATGCCATCGGATTGGCCATACTTCCGCAAAGAATGCCACAGATGCTTCCGAAGTCGTACTTCTTGGTCTTCAAAATGATAAGACCAACGATGAATACAGGCAGCACAGTAAGAACAAAACCAATGCCTACCCACATGATACCTTCGGGACGAACCACTGTCTCAAAGAACTGACTTCCGGCTTCCAATCCCAAGCAACCGAGGTAGAGGGCCAATCCTAATTCACGCAACATCAAGCCTGCACTTCGCGTCATGTAAGAAATGAAATGTACACGAGGCCCCAAGGCACCTATCAAAATACCCATAACGATAGGACCACCGGCAATACCTAAACGTACTGGGGCTGACATGCCAGGGATGTTGAAAGGAATTGTACCTATGGCCAAACCGAGGATGATACCGAGGAAGATGGCACCCAAGTTTGGCTCGTTCAATGTCTTGACGGCATTTCCCAAGAAATGCTCCACATGGTCGATGCTGGCAGGGTCACCTACTACGGTAAAGCGGTCGCCATACTGGATGCGAAGGTCATCAGTAGCCAACAAGCGAATATCACCACGAAGCACACGGCTTACATTGACACCGTATGTTGCTCGCATCTGAAGACTGCCCAATCGCTTGCCATTCAGACCGTGGCGGGTAACAACGATGATGCGGCTTTCCACTTTGGCGTCAATGGCATTCCAGTCCACCTTGTCACGGTTCCAATCCTTATCCACTTTCTTGCCAAAGAGAATCTGCATGGCAGAAACCTCGTCCTTATTGGTTACTACGAGCACATTGTCGTTGGTGTGGAGCACAGTGTCAGCTTGAGGTACAATCACCTGGTCGCCTCTCCATACACGAGAGATGATAAACTTGCGATGGGTCATCATCGAGATTTCGGCAATGGTATTCCCATTCAAGGCAGGATTTACAATGATATACTGACCGATAGAGGTATGGTCGTCTTCATCATTGGAACGAATTTCTAAGTCGGCTGGCTTCACGAAGAGTTTGCGCAGCAACATCATAGCCAAGATGACACCCACAACACCCAAAGGGTAGGTGACAGCGCATCCCAATGCCGCTCCACCGCTAGGCATACCTAACTGTTGAAGGGCTTGCTGTGCCGCACCCAGGGCTGGTGTGTTGGTGGTAGCACCACAGAGAATACCTACCATGTCGGGCAAACTTACAGGCAATACCCAACATAAGACGAGTGAAAGAAGTGTACCCACCACGATGACTGCCATACTCCATAGGTTGAGCGAGATGCCCTCATGACGCATGGAACCGAAGAAGTTAGGTCCCACATAGAGTCCCAATACATAGACAAACATGGTGAGACCGAAGCTTTCGGCAAACTCAAGCATATTGTGATCGATGGTCAGTCCTAAGTGACCAGCGATGATGCCTACAAAGAATACGAATGCGATGCCAAGGGAAATACCTTTGACGTGAATCTTACCCAAGGCAAGACCCAAAGTACAAATCAAGGAAAGAATGACGATGCCTTGCACCGCCGAATGTACGTTGACTAATCCATCAAACCACATGATGACTTTATATCAGATTAATTCTATTGTTTGTTGTTTAATTAAATTCGGCTGCAAAGGTAATAAAAAGAAAAGACACTCGTACAGGTATTGGCGATATTTTTTGCATAAATCACTAATATTTCTTTCTAAATGTCATCTTGTGAGTCCTTTTTCGCCTAAAAACAAGAGGAGTAGGTTAATTTATGATGGAAAACCAAAGAATACTCAAAGTTTTTTAGTACCTTTGCAAGCGTTTTTTGAAATATAGTAAGAATGAAAGATATTTGTTGCATAGGACATATTACTAAGGATAAGATAGTAACTCCTAATCGCACCGTCTATATGGCAGGTGGCACTTCATTTTATTTTGCATACGCCATCAACCAGTTACCAGATGATGTGTCTTTCTCCTTGGTCACCGCTATGGACCCTACCGAGAAAGAACCTGTAGAGAAAATGTTGAAGGCTGGTATTGATGTCACACTCAATGCCTCACGTAATACGGTTTTCTTCGAGAACATTTATGGGGAAAACCAGAATGAACGTAAACAGCGAGTGCTTGCCAAGGCCGATCCTTTCACCATCAAGCAGTTGGAGCATGTGGATGCCAAGGTGTATCACTTGGGTAGTTTGTTGAGCGATGACTTCTCTCCAGAAGTGGTGGCTTACTTGGCAACCAAAGGTCATGTTTCCATCGATGTGCAGGGTTATCTGCGTGAGGTGAGAGACGAGAAAGTGTATCCTATCGATTGGAAAGATAAGTTGGCAGTACTCAAAAATACCTACTATCTGAAGGTAAATGAGACGGAGATGGAGACCATCACCGGACTGAAAGATCCTCGTGAGGCTGCTCTCTTGCTTCACTCATGGGGCGTTACCGAGGTCATCATCACCTTGGGCAGTGAAGGTTCGCTCATCTATGTGGATGATACGTTCTATGAGATTCCTGCTTATCCTCCTCATGAGGTGGTGGATGCCACAGGTTGTGGAGACACCTATTCGGCAGGCTATCTCTATAAGCGCTTGCAAGGAGCCAATCCTACGGAGGCAGGCAAGTTTGCTGCTGCCATGTGTACCATTAAGTTGGAGCACAATGGTCCATTCAACCGTACGATAGAAGATGTGATGGAGATTATCAAGTAAAGATAATCTCCGTTTGACGATAAATGATTAGAAATCTGCCTTTCGTTCAAAACTCATTTCCTTTCCTGTCAAAGGATGCTCGAATTGGAGAAATTCGGCATGGAGATAGAGACGATTGGCAGGTTCATTGCCATAAAGAGGGTCACCGAGAATCGGAGCGTTCAATCCCTCTCGATGTGCACAATGCACTCTTAGTTGATGGGTGCGACCCGTTTTTGGAAAGAGGGCTAGGCGGTAGTGTTGATATGCTGCGTAGCCTTCTTTTGTTTTTTCTACTCCCAGACATTCATACTCCGTTATGGCTTCCTTACCCTGTTCTTGATTCACGATTTGGCGAGGACGGTCTAGGTAATCAGGCATCAATGGCAAGGATATTTGCCCATGCGATGGAATCTCTTCCTGGCTTTCATTCCCTTTTCTTCCTTGGCAGCATTTGCCCACAATGGCGATATAGCGCTTCTTTACTCGATGATTGACAAACTGAGTTTGTAGGCGATGGTACGCAAACTCAGTTTTGGCAATGACCATCAGTCCACTGGTTGCCATGTCGAGACGATGCACGATGAGTGGACCAGTAGCCTCAGGATATTTCTTGTGCATCAGTGAATACACCGAAGGAGCTTCACGCTTGCCGGGTACAGAAAGCATACCGGCAGGTTTGCAAACGACGGTAATTTCTCGGTCTTCATAAAGAGTTTCGAGTTCAGGGGCATTTTCCACCTTATTATATATAGGAACCTTCGAAGTCTCATTTCCCATTTGTGGGGAACTCAATTCTGGCAACATCCATTGCAGGATGGGTTTACACTTGCCTTGGCAAGCAGGGTAGAAGTGGAGATGATGACGAATTTCCTCTTTAGGGCTTTCGCCCCACCAGAACATGGCCATTTGCAAAGGACGATACCCTTGTGCGTAAGCATATTGCAAGAGTTTAGGCTCACAACATTCACCGCTTCCTGCCGGTGGCACCATCTTGAAAGCGATTCGCTTAGATAGCATGGAGGCTTGAGGTGCTTCTTTCAAGGCTGCATCTCGGAAGATTTCCAATAAGTCTTTGCTTTCTCCCTTGGGGTTGAGCATGCGGAACTGGGAGAACAACCATTGTTGGAGGGCATCGGACAATTGCTTGCGAAGCTGTTTCAGTCGGGTGATGTTCTCCTGATAGTCGGTATATTCTATTTCGAGCGGTGTCTTTTTGGAAAGCGTCTTTTTCAGTCTGCGTAATTCAGCCTTCATAAATTGACTCTCCTTAATCATGGCTTGCTCTTCCTCGGCAGTCAGTCCTTTCCCTTCTTCAGCTTGCAAGGCTTCTTGTCGGCGAGCGTCACGTCTAGCCTTAGCCTCTTTCATCTGGGCTTGGTAGTTGGCTATGGTTTGTTGGCGAGTTTGATTCAGAGTGTTGATGATTTGTTGGGCATTCTGCATACGTTCGTCTTTTTCTAGTTGAGCGATGGCATGATTGATGTGGGTTATTTCAGCCTCATGGGTCTTGAAATAACCATCGGGTTGCAAGTAGTCATAGACGGCTGGCACAAACCCATCCCAATCGCTTCTTCCACCAATCTGTCCACTGTAAGCGGCAAGGTAACCGATTCCGTCAGGATGTTCCACAAGGAGTATGCCAAACATCTTGCCTCGGTCGATTTCTTCTTTCCAGTCAAGGCGTTGGGACAGTTCGTGTTGTAACTCTTGGCATGCAACACGGCAGAGAGGATGAGGAACATAATCGAAAGGATTGTTCATCTGGGTCGGTTTATCCTCAGGGTGCGAGATGGGTAAGGAATGTAGTATCATGCTGCAAAGGTAACAAAAAAGTATGAATAAGTTTGCATACTTCATGAAAAAGTCTTACTTTTGTACGGTCATAGAATGCTATTCAAACAGCATTAGAACATAAACCTAAGGTATAAAAGCATGTCAGAAACAAAAAATAGTTATTTTATCTATCACTTAGTGGCATTTCTCACCGTGGCAATATGGGGCACCACTTTCGTATCTACCAAGGTGTTGATGCTCAATGGACTCACACCGGCGCAAATCTTCACTTTGCGCTTTTCCATCGCTTATATCTTGATGTTATGTTTCAACCATCGTCGCATCTTTGCCGATTCTTGGAAAGATGAGGTCAAGATGGTGCTGTTGGGCATTACGGGTGGCTCGCTCTATTTCTTGAGTGAGAACGAGGCTCTCAATTTTACCACTACCACCAATACTTCGCTCATTGTTTGCTCATGTCCACTCTTTGCCACCTTGTTGGTGCGTTTGGTCTATCGCAATACTTCTCGCATCAACATGCTTCAATTGTTAGGTTCTTTGTTGGCATTTGTGGGAATGATAATCGTGGTGCTGAATGGCCGTTTTGTTCTCCATCTTTCTCCTGTGGGAGATGCCTTGGCATTTACGGCATGCATGTGTTGGGCGGTTTATTCCCTTTTGATGAAGTCGGTAACGGGTAATTACAGTGCAGCCTTCATCACTCGCAAGGTATTTTTCTATGGCGTTCTCACCATCTTGCCTTACTACCTCTTTTTCCCTGGTCTTCCATCAGCAGAGATATTCCTGAAGCCTCAGGTGATAGGCAATCTCCTGTTTTTGGGATGTCTAGCCTCGATGATTTGTTTCCTCACTTGGAACTGGTGCATCTCGAAGTTGGGAACCGTGAAAGCCACCAATTGGGTCTATTTCAATCCTATCACCACCATGATCTTTGCGTCTTGGGTGCTGGGAGAGAAAATCACTCCTTATTTCCTCATTGGTGCCACCTGCATCTTGGCAGGCATGTATATTGCCGACAAGAAGACGAAGGCGGAATAAAAGAAATGCATTGCAAATTGAGGATTTGTTTGCAATGCATTCTTTTTGTTTATGAAGATGGCTTCGGCTAAGTAATTACTTAGCTGCCAAAACCTCTACTTCTACGAGAGCACCCTTAGGCAACTTCTCTACAGCTACGGCAGAGCGAGCTGGATATGGCTGGCTGAAGAACTCTGAATATACTTCGTTCATGGCAGCAAAGTCGTCCATGCTGTTGAGATAAACAGTGGTCTTTACCACGTGAGAGAGGTCAGTGCCTGCTGCCTTCAAGATGTTCTGGGCATTGGTAAGGCTCTGGCGAGTCTGCTCCTTGATGCCACCTTCTACGAAATTACCAGTAGCAGGGTCGATAGGAATCTGACCAGAAGCGAATACGAAACCGTTTACTTCGATAGCCTGGCTATATGGACCGATAGCTGCAGGTGCATTGTCTGTGTGAATTGCGTTCATAATCTTCTATGTTGCTTTCCAAATAATTGGAAAATATTTATTATTTATTAACTAATTT
>CAVKNU010000116.1:0-8373 GCA_963657465.1 Lachnospiraceae bacterium | reverse complement strand
TGCGCCGATGGTACTGCAATGCAATGCGGGAGAGTAGGTAGCCGCCTCCTTTCATCAAGAACCTCAGGTTTCGAAAGATTCCTGAGGCTTTTTTGTTTTCTAAGTGAAAAAGCGTTTCTATTAATCATAATAGAAACGCTCATTTTTGTCATATTTTCATTGATACGATTACTTCTTTGTGAATTCTAGTTTTTTAGGAATCTTCACCCATTTGCGGTTTCTGGCAATTTTTATGGAACTTCCATCAGATTGGTTGAGTTCGTAAGTACCATTTGGCTTGATGGTGAGTTCGGCAGTGAGATCTTCGCTTCCATAGTCATTGATGATAGAGAGGTGAGCGGTTTTCCCTTGTATCTCAGCATCCGTGATAAGCCATTTTCTGCTGTCTCTATTGTCGCCAAAATAGCCAGGCATTTCTCCAAAAAGTTCTTGTCCTGGAACTTTTAAGTTTTTGTCGTAGAAGTTGATATTCATATAGACATCATACTCCTTATTATATATTTTGCACTTGAAGTCTGTGCTGTCTTTTTGTGCCATGCAGGATATGCCATATAGGCACATTAATGTTATAAAAATCTTCTTTTTCATCTTATTTTATCAATTTACTGCGACAAAGTTATTTATTTAAATCAAGAAAATAGCATGTTTTTGCAATAAAAGTGATTTATTATTTGCATTTTTGCAATTTTTTAGTTATCTTTGCGGTGTTTTATTGATATTTTTATGGGAAAGAATAAGTTATTTCCAGACTACATATTCGAGTCTAGCTGGGAAGTATGTAATAAAGTAGGTGGTATATATACCGTTTTATCAACTCGTGCTAAGACATTAACGGAAAAATTGCAGGATCAACTAATCTTCATTGGTCCTGATTGTTGGGGAGACAAGGTTAGTCCTTATTTCTCTGAAGATAATACGCTTTATGCTCAGTGGAAATCTGAAGCTCTCAAGGAAGGCTTGAAGGTTAAGGTTGGCCGTTGGACGATTCCGGGCGAACCAGTGGCTATTCTTGTCGATTTTACTCCTTACTATGCCAAGAAAAATGAAATTTATGGTAAACTTTGGGAGGAATATCAAGTAGATAGTCTTCATGCTTATGGCGATTATGATGAAGCTTCTATGTTCTCTTATGCAGCAGCGCTTGTTGTGGAAAGTTTCTATAAGCATGTAGTGGGTGAAGGCAAGAAAGTTGTTTACCATGGAAATGAGTGGATGACTGGCTTGGGACTTCTTTATATAAATCATCATGTGCCTGAGATAGCTACTGTGTTTACAACTCATGCTACTAGTATTGGTCGTAGCATAGCAGGCAACAATAAACCTCTTTACGATTATCTTTTCGCTTATAATGGTGATCAGATGGCTGGTGAATTGAATATGCAGAGCAAGCATTCTATTGAAAAGCAGACTGCTAAGTATGTGGATTGTTTTACTACTGTAAGTGATATTACTGCCAATGAATGCAAAGAATTACTTGACAAGCCAGTAGATTTTGTTTTGCCAAATGGATTTGACGATAGCTTTGTGCCCAAAACAGCAGCCTTTAATAAGAAACGTAAGGAAGCTCGTAAGCGTTTGTTGGATGTTGCTAATGCCTTGATGGGTACGAATTTGGATGATGATACGCTTATCGTTTCTACGAGTGGTCGATATGAGTTCCGCAATAAGGGCATTGATGTATATATTGAGGCGATGAATCGTTTGCTTCGTGACAATAATTTGCAAAAGAATGTCTTGGCGTTTATCGATGTTCCTGGTTGGGTGGGAGAACCTCGTCAGGACCTTTTGGATCGATTGAATAGTGGCAAGAAATTTGATACACCTTTGGAGGTGCCGGAGATAACTCATTGGCTGCATAATATGAGTCATGATAACGTGCTTGGTATGTTGAAATATTTCAATATGCATAACCGTAAGGATGATAAAGTGAAGTTGATATTCTTGCCTTGCTACTTAACTGGTAATGATGGTATCATCAATAAGAGCTATTATGATGTGGTATTAGGTAATGACCTTTGTATTTATCCTTCTTACTATGAGCCTTGGGGGTACACTCCACTAGAGGCTATTGCGTTTAAGGTGCCATGCATTACAACAGACTTAGCTGGTTTTGGTCTTTGGGCTAATACCGAAAAGGGCGGCTATAGTGAAATAGAGGACGGTGTAAAGGTTATTCATCGAACGGACTATAATTACTCGGAAGTGGCTGATGCCATCAAGGACACTGTCGCCAAGTATTCTAGTATGACCAAAGCAGAGGTAAGCAAATGTCGTTCCAATGCGTCTAAGTTGTCAAAGAAAGCTCTGTGGGAGCATTTCATTGAGTACTATAGTGAGGCTTACGACTTTGCACTTCGTAAGGTGGAAGAAAGAATGAAAAAGTAAAACTTTAATATAAATCGAAAAACAAATGAAAATTAAAGCAGACTATGCTAATGCTCCTCAATGGAAGGAGACAACTATTAAGTCGAGCCTTCCTAAAGAGTTGAAGTGCTTGGACGAGATTGCTCACAATATGTGGTGGGCATGGAATTATGAGGGTCGTGATTTGTTCAAGAGCCTCGACGCTGACCTTTATGAGAAGGTGAACGCTAATCCTGTTTTACTCTTGGAGCGTTTGAGCTATGATCGCAAAGAAGCTATTGTCAAGGACAAAGAGACAATGGCTAAGGTGAAGAAGGTCTATAAGATGTTCCGTGATTATATGGATGTAAAACCTAATGCTAAACGTCCATCTGTAGCTTACTTCTGTATGGAGTATGGTTTGAACCAGGTATTGAAGATTTATTCTGGTGGTCTTGGCATGTTGGCTGGTGACTACTTGAAAGAAGCTTCAGATAGTAATGTAGATCTTTGCGCCGTAGGTTTCCTCTATCGATACGGTTACTTCAAGCAGTCTTTGAGCATGGATGGTCAGCAGATTGCTAACTATGATGCTCAGAACTTCAATTCTCTTCCAATTGAGCGTGTACTCGATGAGAATGGCAATCCTGTCGTAGTAGATGTACCTTATATGAACTATCAAGTTCATGCATTCGTATGGCAAGTGAATGTTGGTCGTATCAAGTTGTATCTCCTTGATACTGATAATGATATGAACTCAGAGTACGATAAGCCTATCACTCACTCTCTTTATGGTGGTGATTGGGAAAATCGCTTGAAGCAGGAGATATTGCTCGGTATTGGTGGTATTTTGACTTTGAAGAAGCTCGGTATCAAGAAGGATATCTATCACTGCAACGAAGGTCATGCTGCTCTTTGTAATTTGCAGCGCCTTTGCGACTACATTGAGGAAGATGGTTTGAACTTCAACCAGGCTCTAGAGTTGGTTCGTGCTTCTTCTCTTTATACAGTTCACACACCAGTACCAGCTGGTCACGACTACTTCGACGAGGCTCTCTTCGGCAAGTACATGGGTGGTTATCCACAGCGTCTTGGCATCTCTTGGGATGAGTTTATCGGTATGGGCCGTGAGAATGCAGATGATCACAATGAGCGCTTCTGTCTCTCTACCTTCGCTTGCAATACTTGTCAGGAGGTTAACGGTGTTAGTAAGCTTCACGGTTGGGTAAGCCAGCAGATGTTCTCTAACATTTGGAAGGGGTATTTCCCAGAGGAGAACCATGTAGGTTATGTAACCAATGGTGTACACTTCCCAACATGGACTGCTACAGAGTGGCGTAAGCTCTACGATACTTATTTCGATCCTACATTCATGAGCGATCAGAGTAATGAGGACATCTGGCATGCTATCTATAATGTTTCAGATGCTGAGATTTGGAATACTCGTATGACATTGAAGAAGAAACTCGTGGCTTATATCCGTGAGAAGTTTACTCAGACTTGGTTGAAGAACCAAGGTGACCCAGCTCGTGTTGTTTCTTTGCTAGAGCGCATCAACCCTAATGCTTTGATGATTGGTTTCTGCCGTCGTTTCGCAACTTACAAGCGTGCTCACTTGCTCTTCACTGACTTGGAGCGTTTGTCTAAGATTGTCAACGATCCAGAGCATCCTGTATTGTTCTTCTTCTCTGGTAAGGCTCACCCAGCTGATGGTGCAGGTCAGGGCTTGATCAAGAAGATTTTTGAGATTTCTCAGCGTCCTGAGTTCCTCGGCAAGATTATCTTCTTGGAGGACTACGATATGACATTGGCTCGCCGCTTGGTTTCTGGTGTTGATATTTGGATGAATACTCCTACACGTCCATTGGAGGCTTCTGGTACTTCAGGTGAGAAGGCTGAGATGAACGGTGTTGTAAACCTTTCTGTACTCGATGGTTGGTGGGTAGAAGGTTATCGTGAGGGTGCTGGTTGGGCTCTTCCTGAGAAGCGTACATACCAGAACCAGGGGTATCAGGACCAGCTCGATGCTGCAACAATCTACAATATGTTGGAGAACGACATCGTTCCTATGTACTACAATAAGAATAAGGAGGGTTACAGCAAGGAGTGGATTCAGGTAGTGAAGAATTCTATCGCAACAATTGCTCCTCATTACACCATGAAGCGTCAGTTGGATGACTACTATGATAAGTTCTACATCAAGGAGGCTGCTCGCTTCAAGAAGTTGAGCGCCAATGATAATGCACTTGCCAAAGAAATCGCTCTTTGGAAGGAGTCAGTCGCTGAGCGTTGGGATAGTATCCATGTAGTATCAAAGAATGATGCTATGGCTAATGGCGTAGAAACTGGTAAAAAGTATAAGATGCAGTATGTCATCGATGAACAGGGGTTGAATGATGCTGTAGGTTTGGAACTTGTTGTATTGAACGACCAAGTAGTGGATGGTAAGCAGGTTTATGCTGTATATCCATTCAAGGTTGTTGGTCATGAGGGCAACAACTATACATTCGAGGCAGAGATTGAGCCAGTAAATGCTGGTTCATTCAAGACAGCTGTTCGTATGTTCCCAAAGAATGACAAGTTGCCACATCGCCAGGACTTCTGCTACGTGAAGTGGTTGGACTAATACGAAACATTTCGTAAAAATAAGATAAGAATCCTGCATCTTGTAATGAGGTGCGGGATTCTTTTGTTCAGAGTGAATCTTTGTGTATGAAAAAAGGAGCCATCCCCGAGACAGAGTAGGGGATGACTCCTTTTGTAAATATCCGTAAATGTTTTTTATACAAGATATTGTGAAGAAATACTCTTGTTGTCCTCAACACGGCGAATTGTCTCGGCAAACATGTCTGCAATAGAAATTTGTTTTACCTTGGCGCAACGGTTGGTGTAAGGGATGGAGTCGGTGAATACAATCTCCTCAAGTGCAGATTCCTGTACGCGTTCAGATGCAGGTCCACTCATTACGCAATGAGAAGCGCAAGCACGGACGGTCTTGGCACCCGCTTGTTTCATGATGTCGGCAGCTTTCGTGATTGTACCTGCTGTATCTACCATATCGTCGATGATGACGACATTCTTGTCTTTTACGTCACCGATAATCTGCATGCTAGCTACGACATTGGCACGAGCACGAGTCTTGTTGCAGAGTACGAGTGGGCAACCGAAATACTTTGCGTATGTGTTAGCGCGCTTAGAACCACCAACATCAGGAGAGGCGATAACCATGTCTTTAAGTTGCAATCCCTGCAAATATGGCAGGATGACACCAGAAGCATAAAGGTGATCAACAGGAACGTCGAAGAAACCTTGAATCTGGTCGGCATGGAGGTCCATGGTGATAAGTCGGTCAATGCCCGCAACGCTGAGCAAGTCGGCTACTAATTTTGCTCCGATGCTGACACGTGGTTTATCTTTGCGATCTTGACGTGCCCAACCGAAGTAAGGTACAACAGCGATGATTTGACGAGCGGAAGCACGCTTGGCTGCATCAATCATCAAGAGCAACTCCATCAAGTTGTCTGAATTAGGGAATGTGCTCTGTACGAGGAATACGTCACGTCCACGGATTGATTCCTCGAAAGAAACACCGAATTCACCATCAGAGAACTTGGTTACTACCAAATTACCCAGTGGGCAACCTAGACTAGCGCAGATTTTCTCTGCAAGGTATCTCGAGTTAGTACCAGAGAATACCAAAAAGTTCTTGTCACTCATTTTACTTTCGTGTTTATGTGTATTAATATTTGCTTTTTCTAATTGACAGCTTTTCTCAGTTTTTCGAAGTGGGTAATAAGCTCTTTGAAGTCAGTTTCGTTATGGATGTCAAATCTATTCCATAAGTCTCCACAAATGACCACACCTCCAAATCCTAATTCTTTAGCTATTTTGATATTTTCAAGACTCATACCTCCTAGGGCAAATACTTTTTTATCAATAAGTCCGCTTTGGGCAGCTTGCTCTAGCTGGTTGATCGTGAAAGAAGACTTCTCATCTTTAAATTCGATGCAATCAAATATGTTCTTCAAGAAAACATAATTTGATTTTTTCTTCATTTCTTTCAATTGCGAGAGATCTGTGCATGTACGGCTGAATTTACCTTTGTACCCTTCTGGTACGGCAGCGAGTGGGTTGTCGATGTGTATTCCTCCCAAATCATATTCTTGCTTGAGATAATAATGGTCGTGAACGGTAATCTTGCGATAGTAGTCTTCTGGTAAAAGAGTCAGCAAGCGTTCCGAGTACATTGGTGAGGAACCTGGCTTAAAAAGGTGTAAGTTGTCCATGCCCTCGTCGAACAACGTGGCTAATATTTTGTCTTCTTCCACGAAGAATGTGGACTTTGTCATTATTACTAATTTCATCGTCTATTACTTTTATGATGCAAAAGTATTAAAAAAAATGGTAACTAGCAATTATATTGGAGATAAAAAGCTATCTTTGCACAAGAAAATTAATATTTATCAAGATATGACAGTAAATTTAGCTAATTTTAATGAGATTCATACTCCAATTTATGTTTTGGAGGAAGCACGCTTGCGTCGTAATTTGTCTTTGATAAAGTCTGTTGCAGAGCAAGCGAATATGGAAATTATTTTGGCGTTTAAGGCTTATGCTTTATGGAAGACTTTTCCCATATTCAGGGATTATATTCATTCGACAACGGCGAGTTCTTTGAGTGAGGCTCTGTTGGCATTTGAGGAATTTGGCAGTAAAGCGCATACGTTTTCGCCGGCTTACACGGATTATGAGATAGATGAGATAGCAAGATGCTCTAGTCATCTTTCTTTTAACTCGTTGTCTCAGTATGCTCGTTATCATGAGCGCATCAAGGAGGTGAATTCTGACATCCAAATTGGGATAAGGGTAAATCCTGAATATTCGGAAGTGGGTACTTTATTGTATAATCCATGTGCGCCTGGAACGAGGTTCGGTGTATTGGCCGAACAATTGCCAGAAAGACTTCCGGATGATATTGTTGGTTTTCATTGCCATTGTCATTGCGAAAGTGGAGCTGATGTCTTTGAACGTACACTAAAGCATATAGAGGAAAAGTTTTCCAAATGGTTTCCACAATTAAAGTGGATTAATTTTGGTGGTGGGCATTTGATGACTCGTAAAGATTATGATGTGTTACACCTTATTAATATAATAAAGGATTTCCATGCCCGTTATCCTCACCTTCATGTTATCATGGAACCTGGTAGTGCTTTTGCATGGCAAACGGGACCTTTGGTTTCTCAAGTTGTAGATGTCGTAGAGAATAAGGGAATCAAAACTGCGATATTGAATGTGAGCTTTACTTGTCATATGCCAGACTGTTTGGAAATGCCTTATCATCCAACGGTGAGAAATGCCGAAACATTGGAAACGGAAAATTTATTGCAGATGCCAGAAGGTGAAAATGTGTATCGATTAGGAGGAAATAGTTGCCTGAGTGGTGATTTCATGGGATACTGGAAGTTTGATCATGAACTTCAGATAGGGGAGAATGTGATATTTGAAGACATGATGCACTATACGACAGTGAAGACAAATACCTTTAATGGCATTAGTCATCCTGATATTGGTATTGTTCATTTGAATGGAGAGTTGGAAATTTTGAGGAAATTTGAGTACAAGGACTATCGGGATAGAATGGATTAATAGGTACTTTTGAGAGGTAAAAATGCAAGAAACTGTAGAATAAAGAACTAAAAATGCGTATTTTTGTCAAAGAAACAGATAAAATGCGCATTTTTTTGAAAAAAAAAGAGGAAAAAGTTTGGTGGTTCAGAAAAAAGCAGTACCTTTGCAACCGCATTTAGGGAAATGCTCCTAGCAATTAGGAAATAGTTGCGGAAATAGCTCAGTTGGTAGAGCACAACCTTGCCAAGGTTGGGGTCGCGGGTCCGAGTCCCGTTTTCCGCTCAAACATTTTGAATACAACCAAAACAGGAAATTAAAATTTCTTCGAGCCCAAGTGGCGGAATTGGTAGACGCGCACGTTTCAGGTGCGTGTGTTTCACAACGTGCAGGTTCGAGTCCTGT
>CAVKNU010000115.1:0-8384 GCA_963657465.1 Lachnospiraceae bacterium | reverse complement strand
TAGACATTTCTATCTTTAATTTTCTAATTCGTTAATTGATACCTATTCCAAACAGGATGCAAAATTACAATTATTTCTTGAAACGACAAAATATTCCTATGGAGAAGTGAAAGTTTTAAGTTTTTTTTTCATTTTGTCAGATATAATGACTTCATGAAAGGGGTATAAGCATAATCTATCCTATTTTTAGGAATATTTTATTAGGTTTGTTGTACGTTCATTGCTTTTTATGAACGTACAACAATAAGCAAAAGTAATATCGTACGATGTTAGAGCGCACGGTTTGTGAATAAAATGCTTATTTTATTCTTTTTTCAATTCTTCTGCATGTTCCTGCAAGAATTCAAGGATTGATTTCAAGGCAGTATTAGTGGCGATAGCCAAATTGATGTCACGCCCAAAGTCCTCAGTCAACTTGATGGTGCGAACCTCATCCTTACTGCCATACCCTATCCAGATAGTTCCAACTGGGATAGCAGGGGTACCTCCTGTAGGACCAGCAACACCAGTGGCAGATACTGCATAATCAACATCTAGAGTCTTGATAGTGCCTAATACCATTTCTTTGGCAACTTCTTCGCAGACTGCAGTTTGCTCTTCCAAAACTTCATGACTTACGCCTAGAAGATTTTCTTTCACTTCATTGGTATAAGACACGATGCCGCCTTTGAAATAATTGGATGCCCCTGGCACAGAAATGATAGCTTCTGCAATTCTACCACCTGTACAACTTTCAGCAGTACCCAATGTCTTGTCACTATTATAAAGGACCTCTTGAATGCCCTTGCTTAATATTTTGCTTTCAAATTCCATCTGTTTATAATTAATTAGTGAGTAATAAGGAATGGGAAATTTATAATTCTGTTTCTTTTCTTATTCCTCATTCTTAACTTCTCATTTATTTAAATGTCACTTTAGAGTAGGCTGGTAAGTCTATAGTTGCAAAATCGTGATCACGATATTTGAAGGTTCCTACGCATCCTATCATTGCTGCATTATCTGTGGTATAGCTAAATTTCGGAATATAGATAGTCCATCCAAATCTTTTGGCATAATCATGGAATGCATTGCGCAAACCATTATTGGCTGATACACCACCGGCAACAGCTACATGCTTGATGCCTGTTTCCTTTACCGCCATCTTGAGTTTTTTCATTAAGATGTCCACTATGGTAAACTCTATACTTGCAGCTAGATCAAACTTGTTCTTTTCTACAAAATTAGGATCATCTGCCACCCATTTACGCAAGCTATAAAGGAAGCTTGTTTTAAAACCAGAGAAGCTATAGTTGAGCCCAGGAATGTGAGGCTCAGCGAAAGTAAATGCCTTTGGGTTGCCTTGTCTGGCATATCTATCGACCACAGGCCCTCCTGGATATCCCCACTCCAATACCTTGGCACATTTATCAATAGCCTCACCAGCAGCATCATCAATGGTTTGACCTAAAACCTCCATATCGTTGTAAGCATTCACCTTGACAATCTGAGAATTACCACCAGACACCAATAGGCAAATGAATGGGAATGGAGGTGCAGTCTGGTCATCATCGCTCTCCTTGATGAAGTGAGCCATGACATGCCCTTGCAAGTGATTGACATCAATCAAAGGAATATTCAATGCCCGAGCAAAGCCCTTGGCAAAGCTTACGCCTACGAGTAAAGATCCCATCAAACCTGGGCCACGAGTGAAGGCGACAGCAGAAAGATCTTCTTTTTTAATGCCAGCACGAGCGATGGCTTGATCCACAACTGGAACAACATTTTGTTGATGTGCACGAGATGCCAACTCTGGCACAACGCCACCATAAGCTTTGTGCACTTCTTGAGAAGCTGTGACATTGCTCAGCAATACTCCATTTTTGAGCACAGCGGCAGAAGTATCATCACAACTACTCTCTATACCTAATATATATATGTCCTTTTCCATGACATCAATGAGTTAATATCTCTACACCATGTTCTGTCATAACGAGCGTATGCTCCCATTGAGCAGATGGCTCCTCGTCGCCTGTGATTACTTCCCATCCATATGGGTCGTCAGCATCGATGAACACTTTCCATGTGCCCATATTGATCATAGGCTCAATGGTGAACACCATGCCTGGAACGAGTAACATGCCAGTTCCTTTATGACCATAATGAAGCACTTCTGGTTCTTCATGGAACTGCAAGCCAACTCCGTGACCACACAAGTCGCGCACTACGCCATAACCATATTTTTTGCAATGCTTCTCTATGGCATGACCAATGTCGCCCACAAAGCTATAAGGCTTAGCAACCTCCATACCAATCTCAAGACATTCCTTGGCAACACGTACCAACTGTTCTTTTTCTGGGGTGGTTTTACCACCTACGATAAACATACGAGAAGCATCGGCATAGTAGCCATCCACGATAGTTGTCATATCCACGTTAACAATATCACCCTCCTGAAGGACATCTTCTTCCTTTGGGATGCCATGGCAAACCACCTCGTTGATGCTTGTGCATACACTTTTTGGATAGCCCTCATAATTGAGGCAAGCAGGAATGGCATCATGATCTTTGCAATACTGCATGCAGATATCGTCAATCTCCTGAGTGTTCATTCCTGGATGAATAGCCTCGGCCACAGCATCGAGGCATCCTGTATTTACGACACCGCTCTTGCGGATGCCTTCTATCTGTTCTGGAGTTTTAATCAGCTCACGGGTTGGCACCAATTTCCCCTTGTTCTCCCAATACATCACTTGTTTGTCAAGCTCTGTAATAGGTTGTCCTGGGAGGCAATGCCATCTTTTTTTCTTAATTCCCATAATTAATTATTTTATAATGCTCTGCAAAAGTACAACATTTCATGCAGAGCACAAAATTATTTATAAAGATTTTATCTTATTTATCGTTATTCGTAATCATCCACCACCGAATTGACGATGTCCATCATTGGTTTACCCACCTTGAAAATTTCGGCAGATTTCTCCAGCCATTCGTCACCATCAAAGAAATCATCAGGTACTTTTACCCATGCGCAATAATCTTTCATTCGCAAATAGTCCATGAACTCGTAATCTTTCGGAAAGTCTTTTGGACAAGTTTTTAGGCGAGTCAATCCAAAGCCTTTCTCGCTAATATTCTCATCTTCCCAAACACCTTCATTGGGATAGCCAAACTGACGGATGAACCTGCCGTTTTCTACGGCTTTTCTCCATTCATCAATGTTGCCCATGATTTCGTTGCGACAGGAAGTCAATATATTGGTTGGTAGGTAATAGCTGCCGATGGCGAGAAGGCAATGTCCCGGTTGGATATGAATATAATAGCCACCACGTAAAGCTTTTTTGCCATGTGAACAAATATAGGCACCAAAATGACGCTTGTAAGGTGACTTGTCATTAGAAAAACGAATGTCACGATAGAAACGGTAAGTGCAATCTTTCACTTGTACATGTGCTATTTCTTCATCAAATGACGAAGAAAAATACGCGATGGCGTCTGCTATTCCCTTTTCGAAATTCTCCTTGCAATCTTGATATTCAGCTTTATGCTCTTGAAACCATTCGCGGTTGTTGTTTGCTGCTACGGCTTTCAAGAAGTTCATGATTCTCTTGATGTCCATATTGTTACATTTGAATGAATAAAATGCGATAACTTAATCTAGGTACTGATAGATTTCCTTTGTCCAGTCTGCACCGTTCTGAGGGCAGAATGTACGGATGCCCAACTCACTGGCTGCGGCGACATTGCGAGGACCATCATCTACGAAAAGTGCCTCTTCAGGAAGCAACTTCTCTTCGGATAAGACGTGACGAAAGAAATTCTCGTCGGGTTTCATGTATTTCACTTCGAAACTACGATACATAGCATCGAAATACTCACCAAGGGAATGTCCTTCCCCATCCCAGTTGGCTTGGTCGGTCCATTGTGCTACGTAGGGATTGGTATTGGAAAGCAGAATTACGCGATAACCTTCTTCCTTCAGCTTTCGAAGGGTTGCCAACTTATTGGCTGGCACATCTACCATATATCCTAGCCAGCAGTGCTGGATTTCGGCAAAAGAGAGAGTTCTTCCACAAATCTCACTCAATTGTTGGCGATATTCTTCTTCAGATAGTTTACCTTCCTCCAAATCACCAAAGATGCCACTTTGTTTGTATGGATTCATGCGATCGGCAAAGTCTTTCAGTCCTAAGTCTGTGAAGCGTTTCATTGCTTCATCACTATCTAGCGTTATGATAACGCCGCCCATGTCAAAGATGATAGTCCTAATCATATCTTTTTCCTTAAGTTATAATATAATACCTATTTTATTGTTTCCTAAAACAAATTAAGCTTATTACTCCTTGCTTCGTCTAGATTGGCAAGTTTCTGTTGCTCTGCATGATAAGATGCACAAAGACGAGCGTATGTATCTCCTAATTCTTTTACGAACTTAGGTCCTTCCTCTTTATCGAAGAGACGCGTACAAATGCCTGCATTCAAACTTGCGTCTTTTACCCAAACAACAGGACCGTCATAGACAGGCGCAATCTTCAAGGCTACATGCATCTGGCTTGTTGTCGCTCCTCCCACCATAATTGGTATTTTGAGTCCTGCCTTTTGCATCTCCTTTGCCACATGCACCATTTCGTCTAGCGAAGGAGTAATAAGACCGCTAAGACCAATGGCATCTACTTTATCTTCAATTGCTTTTTTGACGATTTGTTCTGCTGGAACCATAACTCCCAAGTCGATGATATCAAAGTTGTTGCAAGCCATAACTACGCAAACGATATTCTTGCCAATGTCGTGAACGTCACCTTTTACGGTTGCCATCAAGATTTTACCAGCTTTGGCTGATTCTCCAGATTTTTCTGCCTCAATATGAGGCTGAAGAATAGAAACTGCCGATTTCATCGTACGAGCGGTTTTTACTACTTGAGGCAAGAACATTTTTCCGGCACCGAAAAGTTCGCCCACTTCGTTCATTCCATCCATCAAAGGTCCTTCGATAACGTTGACAGCATGTGGATATTTAGCCAATGCCTCGTCAATATCCTGTTGTAAGAATTCGGTGATGCCTTTTCTTAATGCGTATTTCAAACGATTTTCAACGGAATCCTTTCGCCATTCTGGTGCAGCAGGTTTCGGAGCAACTACTCCTCCAGCCTTTGCCGCAGCTTTTGCCGCCTCCATTTTTTCCTTGATTTCATCGGCCAATTCTATCAAATCCTCATAAGCACCTTTTCGGCGATTGCGAACTACATCTTCGATAACTTCAAGCTGCTCTTTTGGAATTTTATTGTAATCCATTCTGGCTTTGGCGTTTACGATACCAAAGTCCATGCCTTTTTGTTGAGCATAATGTAAAAATACAGAATGAATGGCTTCACGAATATACGTATTACCACGGAAAGAGAAAGACAGATTACTTACTCCTCCGCTTACATGCGCACCTGGCAGATTCTTGTGTATCCATTCAGTTGCGCGGATAAATTCTACGGCATAATTGTCGTGCTCTTCCATGCCGGTAGCAATGGCAAGCACATTGGGGTCAAAAATAATATCAAGTGGATTCATGCCCACCTCATCAACAAGAATATGGTAAGCACGCTCTGCAATTTCAATACGACGCTCATAAGTTGTTGCCTGTCCGATTTCATCAAAACACATCACAACAACTGCCGCCCCATAACGCATCACGTCTTTGGCATGAGAGACAAACACCTCCTTGCCTTCTTTCAGTGATATAGAATTGACGATACATTTTCCTTGTACGCATTTTAGTCCAGCTGTAATGACATCCCATTTAGACGAGTCTATCATAACTGGCACTTTCGCAATGTCTGGTTCCGCTGCAATCATGTTAAGAAAGATTACCATTTCCGTCTTAGCATCTAGCAATCCATCATCCATGTTGACGTCAACGACAGCTGCACCATCTGCCACTTGTTTGCGGGCAATAGCAATGGCTTCTTCGTAACTTTTTTCTTTGATGAGTCGCAGAAACTTCCTGCTACCAGCGACATTACAACGTTCGCCTACATTTACAAATCGAGACGCATCAACAGGAAGGTGCACAGTGTCATCAACTTGTAATAAATCAAGTCCTGACAACCACATGTATTGTGGCTTTTTTGCAACAATATGGGGACGTCTTCCTCTAGCTATTGCAGCATACTGAGCGATGAAGTCAGGAGTTGTGCCACAACAGCCACCAATGATGTTTATTAGACCTTCATCGATGAATTCAGCAATTTTAGGAGCCATGGACTCTGCTGTCTCATCATATTCACCCATTTCGTTTGGTAGTCCTGCGTTAGGATAGGCACTGATATAATAAGGTGCCTTTTCTCCCATCGCCTTGATGAATGGTTTCATTTGTGGCGCACCGAAAGCACAATTCATGCCGACGGAGAAGATAGGATAAGGAGATAGGCTAGCCAAGAATGCATCTACTGTTTGTCCGCTCAAAGTTCTTCCTGCCAAATCACTTACAGTAAGACTAATCATAATAGGCAAATCTACTTGATGGCGTTTCATGACGGTGATTGCGGCATCAATAGTAGCCTTGGCATTCAACGTGTCAAATATTGTCTCTATCAATATGGCATCCACTCCACCCTCGATGAGCCCATCTATTTGCTCTGAGCATGCATCAAAAAGTTGGTCGTAAGTTATGTCGCGAGCTGCAGGATTACTTACATCTGGGCTCATGGAACATGTTTTATTCGTAGGTCCAACACTGCCCACCACAAAGCGTGGTTTCTCATCGGTAGAATATTTATCTGCTTGTATGCGTGCCAACCTAGCTCCTTCCCTAGCCATCTCATGTGCATATTCCTCCAAATGGTAATCTGCTTCTGAAATGCGTTGGGAAGAGAAAGTGTTGGTTGTTACCAAATCGGCACCAGCTTCCAAATAGCGACGATAAATGTCCGAAATGACATCTGGGCGAGTCAGATTCAGCATATCATTATTGCCTTTCATCTGTCCAGGCTGTTCCAAAAAACGGTCGCCCCGGAAGTCATCTTCTGTCAAATTGTACTTCTGAATCTCCGTACCCATGGCACCATCGAGAATCAGAATCTTATCCTTTACAATCTCTCTTAAAGATTTACTCATATCTTAGTCTTCCTCATCTATAATGCTTAATTAAACATTAAACATTATTAATTAAACATTTTAGAAGTGCTTGATAGCCCTATCCATCTCTCTGCGGTCTTCCTTTTCTTTCAAAGTTTGGCGCTTATCATACTCTTTCTTACCTTTGCAGAGCGCAATGTCAACCTTTGCGCGTCCATGGTCATCAATAAATACCAATGTTGGGACAATGGTGAACCCAGGCTGTTTGGCATCTTCTTCTAATCGGCGAAGCTCGCGTCGTGTGAGTAAAAGCTTGCGGTCGCGCCTAGCCTCATGATTGCCAAAAGAACCATAAAAGTAAGGAGATATATTCATACCTTTTACCCATAGCTCGCCATTATAAAAGTCACAATAGCAATCCACCAATGAAGCCTTTCCTCCACGGATGGATTTTATCTCTGTACCTGTAAGCACGATGCCCGCAGTATAGGTGTCAACAAAGAAGTATTCGAAAGAAGCCTTCTTGTTTCTTATCTGTATAGGACTCTTTTTGCGGAGTTCCTGTTCTTGCTTGTTCATATATTTATATAATTAATGTATAATTTCTGCAAAGTTATCGATGTGTTCATCAATATAGTAAGCCACCTGTGCAGTCCATTCTTCTTCGTTTTCTACGAAATCATCGTCGAAATCATCAAATTTAGGGAATTTCTCATAGAGGGCCATGAACTCTTCGTCATTCATGTCTTGCTCTATCTCTTCGTGAGAAATCTTATAAAGAGCATGCGACTTATTGATGAGCTTGTAAAGACCTTGGATGCCCCAATTGCGAAAAGCCTTGTCGGTTGGATTCTTGAAGATAAAGCCACCATATCCATTGTGTATGAGCTGTATCATGCCTCCGTCCATCATTTCTTCATGCAAGATATCCCAAGCCAACAGCGTAATTTGGTCGCTGTTCAGCTCTCCCATGTTCTCAGCGGTCAAATCACCACCGATTGTTTCATGGATGGCATCCACGAAAACCTTGACAAACTCGTCCATTCCCGCCTCGGCAGCTACCTGAAGGGCGGCATCCTTTATTTTTACTTGCGCCATAATCTTATAAAATTGCAATTTTCAGGTTGCAAAGATACACCAAAAAGCGCATAAACCCAAGAAAAACGAGGAGAATTAGGTTAAAGAGTTAAAAAGAATACCCATTTTTAGGTATTTTACCAAGATTTTTTGTACTTTTGTGGTCGAATTTATACAAGAACATAGTGTTTATATATTCATTAATATAAATTTTAGCGAATATGATCTATTCTAAAGAAGTTGACAACATGTGCGTTGTCGCTAAG
>CAVKNU010000114.1:0-8405 GCA_963657465.1 Lachnospiraceae bacterium | reverse complement strand
ACTACATTCGGGTAACTTGTATCCTTATGTTTGACAATGGTCGCAGTTCCAAATCCATATCGGAAGATTTGGGCATAAGCATAGCTACAGTATATCGTTATGTCGGCAACTATCAAGCAGGCGGAATCGAAAATCTGTTAGAAAACCATTATCAAGGATATTGGGGTAAACTTGACAGCCAGCAGCTTCCCGTATCTACATTATTTCTGACAATGCCAGATACTATCACAACAGAGAGCTAAAGGAATGGGCCGAAGGAACCAAAATTAAGCAAATATTCCTTCCGCCATATTCCCCTAACCTCAATTTGATAGAACGATTGTCGTAAGGAGAAACCAAACGATACTGGTCACCCAACTGCACGATAGGACGTACATCTTTGTAAACAGCAATAGCACGTTTAGCAAAAGCCTTGTCTTGCTCACTCATGTCCTTAGGCTGAATTTCCATTCCCAAACGCCCAGACATTGCCACATCGAAGCGGAACTTCAATGGGGTACGGTGTCCCGTCTGATGATTCTTGTCGGCACTGACATGCGAAGCCATAGCCACGGCTGGATAGAATTCAGATACACCCCACTGGAGATAGATACGCTGCAAAGCATCGGTATCATCACTAGTCCAGAACTCATTGAAGTAAGGCAAAAGACCATAGTTGACACGGCCACCACCACCAGCACAAAGCTGAATCACTAGCTTAGGATACTTAGCACGAATACGCTGCAATGTCTTGATAAGACCTCTCTGATAGTCGATATAGAGATGAGACTGCTTGTTCTTAGGAAGATAAGGAGAACCATAGTCGAGAAGCCCACAGTTGTCATCCCACTTCATATAAGCAATACCAGGATGCTTTTCAAAGAGCTCACTCTTTGTGTTTGCCATCTCAGGCTCTATCCAGATACCAAACTTAATATTGTGCTTCTTGGTTTACCTTGAAATAGACACCTTCCCAACTATTGAGCAAAATATCATGAATCTCATTGCCGCCCGTCATCTTATATTGACGTGCCCAACGATGGAAAGCACGGCTCACACCACCTTTACCTGTTGTACTGTAAGTCATTGCAAACTCTGGAGTAGTGAATGTTTGCTTAGGCTCCAATGTGTAGTAAGCATTTTCCTCATTAATACCAGCAATCACATTAAAACTGGTATTGCGCACATCCATCTTGATGAGATAGTTGCCACTCCAAGCCAAGGCAGCACCAAACACTTGTCCCTGACTCTCTTGTGGTTTTCCATCCATGGTAATCATAAAGGTAGGATTGTCTGTTTCGGTATTAACCAAACCATCCTTGTTGGAAATCACCTTTTGCCCATTCGTCAACTGCTCTTCAGCTTGGGTGTGTTCAGCAGCCCAACTGCCATGGAAATGAGTTGCCCAGTTGTCGCCTCTCTGTATAGGCAGATAAGCCGAAGCAAAACGATAAAGAGTTATGGCCTTCTTGGCATTGTTGTCTGCCGACATAATCTTGCACTAGTGTCCACTAAAAAATAAGTTACTTATCATTTCTCAAACATTCCGAAGGCGGCTTCCAGCAACTTATTCTTCAACTTCTGTGGATAGTCGGGATGAGCTGCAACAAAAGATTCCACAGATGCTTTTGCCTCAGCACTGCGATGACCACCCAAGAGAGCATTCACCCAATAACCAGGGAAGAAGATGTCGCCCGTACGCTGCACATCCTGCAACATTTCAAGACCTGGCAAGACATACTTATTGTTGTGAGGCTCTCGTGTCTCATCATTCAAGAGCGTCAAGAGTGTTGCCGCCCAAGGTTCTGTACGACGATTCTCTTTCTGTTTCAGTTCTTCAAACAAGGCATCCTGCACGGCTGTATCTGGATTGCAAGCACGACTAATAAACTGATATTCTTTTCTGCGATCATCGCTCGTGAGACGAGCTGATTGCATATCCACAATATCCTTCCATTGCTCTGGCAACATAATGGCAAGATGATATGACATCGCCATATAGTCTCGCTCATTCAATAGTGGTTCCGACTGAGTTTTCCATATCTGATAAAGGCTATCCACCATCTCTCTTGAAATTGCCGAACCGTAAAGGCGCTTCAAGAGCAGTTGGCGTACAGCAGGCATCACATGTATTCTACTCAGAGCGAAGAGTTGCGACTCACTCTGCTGACGTTTTTCCTTCTCCATATTTCTCACGATGGTGGAAAGGTATCCACTGCAAGCCGATGCCACCAATGGATTTTTCTCCCTTACCAAACCACGATACATCGACTGAAACAATGCCTCATCATCCATATTCTTCATCCAATAATTCTCATAGAGCGTCATCAATACCGCCAGACGATTAACCTCAGGCAGCCCTGTCCACCTAGGAATCTGATTGTAAACAAATCGGCCATAGCCCTTGCCATCTACGTTAGGGATAAGATTGACAGGATAAACACCCCAACGTTTCTGCAACATACGCTTAGAAAGGGTGACAACAGAATCCTGCATATTCACTGTAGCCACACGCAATCTACCCTTGACGACAGAACCAATCTGGAAAGACTGAGGCCAATAGATGCCACGTCCATATTTATCATGTTGACGGAAGATAATCTGGTCGCCCTCCTCTTCCATCGTGATGGTAGGCATACCTTTCTGCTTTACCCACACCTCACTAAACTGCTTAAGATGAGCTGCCGGATTCGTCTGGTCGAGAATATCAATGAGGCCATCCCAGGTAGCATTTCCATAAGCAAAAGTATGGAGATAAGTTTGCAATCCCTTACGGAAAACATCGCTACCCATCTGCTCTTCCAATTTGCGCATCATTACAGGCGATTTGTCATAAATGATATTGCCATAGAGCAATCCTGCCACATTCAGATTCTCCAACGGTTGCTGTATAGGATGCGTACCCTCTGTGCGGTCGGTGGAAAGAGCAGGTATCTGATAGGACTTCAAGAAATTAAGGTCGTGATTAACCTTAGGGAATTGCTCCTTTGCTATCTTGGATGCCATATAGTTAGCAAACACTTCCTTAGTCCATACATCATTAAACCATCGCATCGTCACCATATCGCCAAACCACATGTGCGCCGTCTCGTGCGCTAACAATTCCAAGCGATGTAACCTATCATCGAGCGTAGGATTCTTGCCCAAAAACACCGTGCGGTCATTATATTGGATGGCTCCTGGATGCTCCATACCACCAAACTGATAGCTAGGAATCATCACAAAACCATACTTCTCAAAAGGATAAGATATACCTGTATAATTCTCCATCCATCTTAGCGACAAAGCTACCTCGTCCATCACCTCGTCAAGTTGAGCCACCTTGGCAGAATCCGTCTCTCGATAGAGGCAGGTGAGCATTCGACCATCTCGCTCGGCAGTTTTCTGTTGGAAATTACCTGCGGTGAAAGAGAAGAGGTAAGTAGGCAGAGGACGAGTCTCGGCAAAACGAAGATAGCGCTTATTACCAGATGCCGTCAACGAATCGGTAACGATACTACCTGTAGAGATAGCCTTCCAATCAGCAGGCAAGACCAATTCCAAGGAGAAACGAGCCTTCAGGTCTGGCTGATCGAAGCAAGGGAATGCTGCACGAGCATGGTCGGGTACAAACAAAGTATATAAATAATCGGCATGGCGATTGAGAGGCGTATCACCACTAAAGAACTCCAACTCTATCGTGTTCTTACCTTCCACTAGCCAACTGCGAGGAATCGCCACGTGCTCATCGTGCCAATGCCAATAATCCGCCACGTGATTATTAATCTCCTTATTCTCTATGAGATAACGCTTCTTACCATTCACCAAACAATAAGGAGCCAATTGGCGACCTTGAAAGTCCAAGTACAGACTATCGGATGAAGGAAGAGGATGATATTCGAAAGAGATGGTAGCCTTTCCTGACACCAACACTTTCTTATCAACTGGCAACTGGAATTGCAAACGATAAGTTACATCACTCAGTTCCTTGGCACGAAGAACTGCCAATTCCTGCGAAACGCCACTCTCCACCAAATGGCTTTCTTCCCCACTAGCACATGACAACAAGCTATTTTGGGCATAACTCTCCCCACAAGATAAGAGAAGAGCCAAAAATACAAAAGCCCGAAGAGCCTTCTTGATAATCTGAATATTCATGATTTTGTACTATTTATTTTTTCCAACATAATTTCGATGAGTCTTGGCACACCATATTGTTCCATCTCGCTCTCCTTTATCCAGATATAATCTTCAGGAAGAAAGAGAGGGAAATCTGTATCCAATAGATAGAAGTCGGCTAGGAGTATGCGATGGGTAAGGACATGCTTCACATCCTTTGACAAGAGATGAAGGTTGGCTAATGACGCTGCATCCAAATGCAACAGCTCTTGTATCTCGGCTATTGTAGCTGCTGACTTTTCCTCATGAATGGAAACATTATAAGGCTCCCACAAGCCTTGCCAAATATCTCCCTCACCACGACGATGGATAGCCACCATTCCTTTACACCTTATATATATATAGGTAAGATGGCGAGTCTTTATTTTTAATGTTTTGAGTTTGACAGGTAAGGCCTCTACTTTTCCGCTTCGTAGTGCCACACAAGTCTCGGCAAGTGGACAGAGAAGACACTTCGGAGATTGAGGTGTGCACTGGATGGCACCGAAATCCATGATGCCTTGGTTATAGGCTGATACAGGCGACAACTCCATATCAAACTCATTCGGGCGAATCTTCTCTTCCTGGCTAGGCGGTGGCAACAGCGATTGCGCCAAAGCTGCAAACTCTTTCTTTCCTTGAGTGGTATTGATAGGAGTATCAATGCCAAAATACCTAGAAAGAACTCGATACACATTGCCATCTACCACTGCCGCTGGAATGGCAAAAGCAAAAGAGGCGATGGCTGCTGCGGTATAATCGCCCACTCCTTTCAGCGACTTGATACCTTCCAATGTATTGGGGAAAGAACCCAAGGCTACGATTTGCTTGGCAGCAACATGGAGATTTCGGGCACGAGAATAATAACCCAAGCCCTGCCAAAGTTTCAAGACATCATCCTCATCGGCTTTTGCCAAATCATCCACCATTGGGTATTGATGCATGAATCGCTCCCAATATTCCCAGCCCTGAACTATACGAGTTTGCTGCAAGATGATTTCACTCAACCAAATCGCATAAGGTTCTTTGGTTTCACGCCATGGCAAAGCCCTGCCATTCTCACGAAACCAAGAAATAATTGTATTGGAAAAGAACGAGTTATTATTCATCTTAATATATAGTTCCTTTTAGGAAAGCTTCCCCTCTTTTACCTTTTACCCTTTATTATTGCTCTGGATATTGCTGGTAAATTTTCAACCCGAATTCAGGAGCCAAGGCATAAGCATGTTCCATGATTTCGGCAAGAATATGTTCATAGTTCACCCAGACCTTATCCTTGATAAAGAAATAGAACTCCATTGGGAGACCACATTGCGTAGCCTCCAACTGACGAACCATCAAGGTCATCTCTGTATTTACCTCTGGGCGTTCTCTCAAATATCGCTCCATATAGTGGCGGTAGAGCTGAAGATTGGTTGGTTTCAATTTAAAGGAATCCTCCGTAGCAAAATGCTTATTGACAAGAGAAGTTTTTAAAGCCTCATCCACCAGTCGGATGCTGCGGAAATCAAAGTAAACCTTGCGCTGCACTCTTCTTCCCCCACTCTTCTGCATGCCTATCCAGTTTTGGAAAGAACCATTTACAAGCGTAGCTGGCGAAATGGTAACGATGGTATTATCAAAATTTCGTACTTTGACTGTAGTGAGTGACATCTCCTCCACTACGCCATTGGCATCCGCAGACTTGACTGTTATCCAATCACCCTTATGAAGCATATCATTGCTCGTAAGTCGGATACCTGCAGCAAGACCGAGGATAGTATCCTTGAACACCAACATCAGCACTGCCGATGTAGCACCCAAACCAGCAAAGAGGGTCATTGGATTCTTACCCAACAAGATAGCCACCACCACAACACCTGCCACAAAGAGCATCAAGACTCTAAGTACACCACAAAAGGTATGGAAATATTGTTGTGCCGAAGAACGACGCTCATTATTATCCTCCAAACCCTTAAAAGACCCAATGAAAACCAATGCCGTACGTACCGACATCACCACAATATAGATACCCGTAGCTCGCTCCAATATCTCCTTAAAGATGGGATACTCAAAATAAACGAGTGGCATCAGTTTCCATATCACGATGGCAGGTACAATATGACAAGCCGATATGAGCACCTTCTTGTTGAACAAGACATCATCCCAAGTAACCTCTGTTTTCTCGGTAATCTTCAGAATGATTGGCACCAATATCTTACGGCATAAAATACCTGCAATCATTGCCAATAATATAGCAATGACAGTAAGCAAGAAATGGCTCAGCATTCCCGTATTCACAGTAACGCCAAGTACTTTTATCAATTCTTCTACAAACTTACGTATTTCCTCCATTTTACCTTTTTACTCTTTTACTTTTTAACCTTTAAAACTATGGTTGACAAAGCAAGTTACAAACCTTGTCGGCAAAGTTTCGAGCATTCGTTCCATGCATGATACCATTGTTGATGATGGAAAAACAAAGATCATGTCCATTGGCTGCCTTGCAATATCCTGCAAGTGAAATGATTCCCGTCAATGTTCCTGTCTTTGCTCTGACATTGCTATGTGCAAAAGTTCCTCTCATACGTTTTTTCAACGTTCCATCAACACCAGCGATAGGAAGCGATTGCTTCAAATGTTCCATGATGTTGTCGTTGCGAAAAGCATATCTTAGGAGTTTCACTTCTAATTCAGCGCTCAGATAATTATACAAAGACAAACCAGAACCATCAGCCAATTTATATCGAGAAGGGTCCAATCCTATCTTATGAATCAATTGACGTTCCACGCTTCTGGCACTCTTGGCACTCGCAGGACGATTACCCGTACTTGCAGCTATCTGATAATACATGCTCTCTGCATAGAGGTTGTCACTATCCTTCATCATGCGATGTAGTATCTGATCCATAGTATGAAAACGTGTACATACCGTGAAAGCATTGGCTGGGCAACGTTTTTCTGAGCTACCGAATGTTGTATATACGATACCAGCATCATTCAACTTGGCGAGGAATTTATCCATAAAGATGTCTTTCCTACTAAATACCAACGGAGAAAGCACCGGGTTATCATCATCCCAACACCAACCTTCTCCCAACAAGTCAGGATCTTTCATGGTGCGATCGGCATAGATGCTGCCACGAATGGTATCTACTCCCATCTCCTTCAGACTAGTGACAAAAGCTGTCATATCATCACTGTTGAATCGTGGATCCATGCCACCAATGCAATACACATCCCCCGTGAGCACTCCGTTCTCGATGGAGCCTGTATATTTGAGTTGGGTTTTAAACTGATAAGAACCACCCAATTTATCCAATGCAGTGATTGCAGTCAAAAGTTTCATCGTACTAGCAGGACGCATCAACTGACGCTCCCGATAACGATAAACACAAGAATCTGCTGTCAAATCCCATACCATAATACCCACTTGGGAAGTCTCAAACATCTTACTCTGCAACAACTTGTCGAGTCCCTTTTGTACCGATTCAGGCCAAGGCAATCTCAATGTATCCGTAGCCAAAGAATCAATCATCGTAGAATCTACAGCCTCTACATCATCTTCTTCCGTTTGGGCATTTACCGGCAATGTGATGAGCATCGCCAGCAACAAGCCCATCAAATATCTAAAAATCTTATTCATTATCACAGTTTATTCTTCACTCTTCATTCTTAGTTCTATCCTGTCTTTTCTTAATCTCCTTTTCAAAAGCCTCTTCATTGTCAGGTTGCACAGCCACTAGATGATGCGCTCCATATTCAATAACCAAGCAATGGTCGAACCCCATGAAAGTCTTCACACGTTCCACCTTCACGATATCACATACGGGCACATTCTTGTTGCTTGCAAACCTTCCTTCATTGATGATAAGGTATTCCATCTCATCCTCACGATCGATAGGTTTGACCTTACGAAAAGTATAGGTAGTATTCAGGATACGTTCTATCATTCCCACAATGACAATAGCCACAAAAATGGCTATGATGGCAGTCTTTATCCAAAAGAAATAACCTGCCAAAAGAGCAAAGACCACAATGCCACATTTAGCAGCTAAAGTAAAGCGCTTATGAAAAGTTCTGTCCATCATTATACCTATTTATTATAAATTTTGCTGCAAAATTACAAAAAATCCGTCTCTTTTTACTCATTTTAAAGATAAATTATTACTTTTGCATCGAATTAAGAATTAATTCTTCGAATTAGATAAAGTAAACTCGATGGTTTATAAGTATGATTTTCTGATTATCGGTGCAGGAGTTGCCGGTATGAGTTACGCCCTGAAAGTAGCCAGAGCGCATAAAGGTAA
>CAVKNU010000113.1:0-8407 GCA_963657465.1 Lachnospiraceae bacterium | reverse complement strand
ATGACATTGATGCCGTGGCGAAGAAAGTTCTTTAGCTCTCTTCGGTCTTCAACTCGGTCTATAAAACTCTCTTTCTCAGCGAGTCTTCCATAAATGAAAGGTATGTCCATAAGCTGTTTTCTCTTTGTTTTGGCACAAAGATACAAAAATTATAAAGACTCTTATAATAAAGGTGTTTATAATTATTGATAATTAACCATTCTTTGTCGCATTTTTGTGTAGAAAACCTTGTGGAATCGAATTTATTTCGTAAATTTGTAGCCCCTTTATAAAATAAGATATAAAAGGAGAAGTTTAATAGATTAATTTTCGCTTTATGACAAAAGAAGAGTTAATGCACAGAGCCATCGTGCTCTCAGAAAATAGTGTGAAGAATGGGGGAGGACCTTTCGGCGCGGTGATTGCCAAGGATGGCATCATCATTGCTGAGGCTTCCAATAGTGTAACCATCGACAAAGACCCTACGGCACATGCCGAGGTGAACTGCATCCGACAGGCTTGTAGCAAGCTGAAGACCTTCAATCTAGAAGGTTGCGAGATTTATACCTCTTGCGAACCTTGTCCGATGTGTCTGGGTGCCATCTACTGGGCACACCTAGACCGTATCTATTATGCCAACGACCGTAAGGATGCGGCGAAGATTGGTTTCGACGATGAGTTTATCTATGAGGAGATAGACCGCAAGATAGCCGACCGCCACAAGCCAATGGTCATGCTGATGCGTGACGAGGCGCTAGGGGCTTTCCGTATGTGGGAAGAGAATACGGCTAAGACAGAGTACTAGACAAATAAGGGCATTGCCAAGTGGCAACGCCCTTTATTCTTATTGTCTGCAAAGTTCGATTCTTTATTGACCTCCGAGTCTTTCGAAGAAAGTAATAATCTCCTCGAAAGTCTTGAACTCATCGCTGCCATATTCCAAGGTCGTGCCCATGAAGTCCTCGCATGGGCAAGGGTCGATGAAGTAATCACCATATAGAAGGTTCTTCTGATTGCAGAAGATGATGTGGTTGTAGGCTGGGGCAGAGAGGTATTCTTCTACCCAGCTCTGTACCTTTGCCATGTATTCATGGTCGTTGGTTGGCGCTTGGGCAACGATGTACACGTTGTAATACTTGATGAGCATCTCGTAAGCCTTGTGCATACTGCTCGTTGCCTTCATGTAGCTGTCGTGCAGGCAGTCGAAGTCGATATATACGATAGGACGCTCCTTGCCATTCTGCTTGTCGTCTATCCAGCGGATGACAGGCGAAAGATAATGGAAGGCAACCTTGTCGATGAGACGATGCTCGCCATGGAAACGGATGGCGTTAGGGTAGTGTTCGTGGAAGATGTCGAAAGTATGCACCACAGGGTCCTTGTCACCAAAGAGACCATACACGCGGGATTCTTCCTCAGGGGTGATGCCTTGGAAGCATTTCTCGGTGATGTCGCGATATTCCTTGATAAGTCCCTTGGTCACCATCAATTCATTCACTCCATCCTTTCTAGGGTTCTGGAAGGTTTGCTTGCCTGTCATGCTGCTCATCGTGTCGCCCATCTCAAAGGCTGGGTTTACGAGGATGCGGTCGTAACCCTTCAGCATCTCGGTGTACATTCCACCCATCGAGGTGCCGATGATGAGGTCTGGTTTTTCTGTTTCTACCAGTTGCTGGAGCATGGTTACAGCTTCCTCTGGATGTACGGGGATGTCTTCTGCCACAAGGGTAGCGTTAGGCATTAGTTCCTGCAACATCTTCACGGTTCCGCTCTGGCTAGAAGAGAGAAATCCGTGAACATACATGATTTTCTTGCCCGACATGAGGTCGGGGAATTGAGTGATATATGGATTTTCCATTTTCTTTCTTTTTAAAAAGGTTCTTTTTGCAAAAGTACAGTAAATTGCAGACAATACAAAAGAAATATAGAAACTTTTTTGAAAATTTCAAGAATATCCACAAAAATATTTCTTCTTTTTTGTTTCATGGTTTCAGATTTTCTTTGTACTTTTGCCCCATCTTTTCGGAAATTCTATAAATTTTATACACGACATGGAACAGTCAATAGAAAATCTCTACAAGCTTGACGGTAGAGTGCCCGTCGGAAAAGCACTCCCATTTGGTCTTCAACATGTTTTGGCCATGTTTGTCAGCAACATTGCGCCAATTATGATTCTCGCAGGTGCCATCGGTCTTGACAGCTCAGTTAGCGCAGTTCTCATTCAAAACTGTATGGTGATTGCCGGTATCGGTACCTTGGTTCAACTTTACCCTGTATGGCGCATCGGTTCTCGTCTGCCTATCGTGATGGGTATCTCTTTCACCTTCCTCTCCCTGGCTATCAGTATTGCAGGAGCTCATGGCATGGGAACACTGATAGGTGCGGTCATCATTGGTGGTCTTGTGGAAGGAACGCTTGGACTTTTTGCCAAGTATTGGATTAAACTGATTCCGCCTGTTGTGGCAGCCACTGTGGTTACAGCCATCGGATTTTCCCTTCTTCCTGTAGGTGCCAATTCTTTTGCTGGTGGTCAGGGCGCTGCCGACTTCGGTAGCATGAACAATTGGATTGTGGGTTCTGTCACCTTGCTTGCTTGTCTCCTTTGCCAGATTTTCGCCAAAGGATTTCTTCGTTCCCTTTCTGTTCTCGTAGGTCTTATCGTGGGTTATATTCTTGCTTGCGTCATGGGCATGATTGATTTTAGTGGACTTGCTAATCTTTCTATCGTTGCCTTGCCTCACCTCTTGCCTTTTACTCCTGAATTTAATATTGGTGCCATTCTCTCTGTAGTGGCAGTATATCTAGTTTCTGCTACCGAAACCATCGGTGATACATCTGCACTTTGCAACAGTGCCTTGAAGCGTGACCCTAACACCAAGGAAATGGGTGCTGCTGTTTGCTGCGATGGTTTCGTAAGTAGTGTTTCTGGTCTTTTTGGTTGTACCCCAATCACATCATTCAGCCAGAACGTAGGTTTGGCAGCTATGTCGGGTGTGGTCAATCGCTTTACGATAGCCATGGGTGCCATCATTATGATTATCGGTGGTGTGTTCCCTGCTATAGGTTATGTGCTTACCACCATTCCTCAGGCAGTGCTTGGTGGTTGTACCATCATGATGTTTGGTAGCATCCTCTTTGCAGGTTTCGGTATGATGGCTCGTACTGGGTTCTCTCAGCGCAACATGGTGATCGTGAGCCTTTCACTCAGTGTCGGTCTTGGCTTCACCCAGGCAACGGGCATGTTCAATATCTTCCCAGAGATAGTACGTACCGTCTTTGCCGACAACTGTGTGGCTGTGGTATTCTTGCTGGCAGTCATCCTCAATCTTCTTTTGCCAAAAAAATAGAGCAATAGTTTGATACTTTGAAAAAAAAGTAGTACTTTTGCACTCATTAAATCATAAAATTCAAGTCATAATGGATTTACTGAAGGAAAGAATTATGAAGGAAGGCAGATGCTTTCCTGGTGGTATTTTGAAGGTAGATAGTTTTGTCAACCATCAGATGGACCCAATCTTGATGATGGACTTGGCAAAGGAGTTTGTGCGTCTCTTCCAAGATGTGAAGTACAACAAGATCGTGACCATCGAGGCTTCGGGCATTGCGCCTGCCATCATGGTGGGTTATTTGACCCATCTTCCTGTGGTGTTCGTCAAGAAAAAGCAGCCTAAGACCATGGAGGGCATGATTACTTCTGTGGTTCACTCTTTCACCAAGGATCGTGATTATACGGTATGTGTAAGCAACAGCTATCTCACTCCTGAAGACCACGTCATCTTTATCGATGATTTCCTTGCTAATGGTAATGCTTCCAAGGGTGTGATGGATCTTTGTGAGCAGGCCGGTGCCAAGATTGAGGCTATGGGCTTCATCATCGAGAAGGCTTTCCAGCATGGTGGCGACTTCTTGCGCAAGGAAGGTATGCGCTATGAGGCTCTCGCTACCGTAGAGAGCTTGGACGATTGCAAGATTGTATTGAAGTAAATATTCTATTTATATTTATCCTTAGTCGAAGTAGTACTTCATTGTCACTTGAAGTACTACTTCGTTTGTTATAGAAGTACTACTTCGTTGCCATTTGAAGTACTACTTCACGATTTCTGCAGCATAAGTTCCCATTACTTTATATCCCATAGGGTTGGGATGCAACCAGTCGTTGCTTGCATATTCTTTCTTCATGCGCCTATCGTCTGTAGGGTCTTGCAGAAGCTTGGCAAAGTCGAGAATGCCATCCACATTCTTAGCCTGACTGCGTATCCAGTCGTTGACATAGAGGCGGGCTGCTTCATGAAAATGGGTGTAATAGGCGGCACCCTTGAATGGCGTGATAGTGCCGAGATACACTTTCATTTTGTGAGCCTTCGCTTTCTTAATCATCATCTGATAACTCTCTATGAGTTGTCGGGCCACCGTCTCACTATTTCCTCTTGCCGCTCCGATGTCATTGATACCCTCAAAGATAATAACCTTCTTCACACCGCTTTGTCCCAGAATGTCTCGGTCAAAGCGTTCCTTTGCCAATGTTCCGAATCCTCCTGCCACAGTCACTCGGTTGTTGCCAATGCCTAGGTTGAGTACCCCTTGGTTGGTTATTTTGTGCTTCATCTGCAACATCTCCGATAGGATGTCTGGCCAACGGTTTTGCGCATTGTCGGTGGAGCATTTGCCATCGGTGATGGAATTTCCCATAATGGCAATGGCGCTCATGTTGGTTTTCATCGTATAGACATCGATGCCACTGATATTGTACCAATGGTTCTCTCGGAAAGCGCTCTCAAAATTGGAGTGGGCATTGGTGACGCCTTTCATGATGTAAGAGGTGGTGCGAGAGCCCATGTGTACGGTTGGTACGTCGGGAGCGGATGTATAATTGATGGTAATGGCTACACGTTCCAAGTTCTTCAGGTCGAACTTCAAGGCATCACTCGTGATTTGCTTGCCAGCTGGGATAGTTGTCTTGTAGCTATCGTTGAATTTGAAGTATTGAGCCGACTTCTTGTCTATATCGAAAGAATCCTTGGCGTGGGCGATATACACCGAGCGAATTACTACGGGCTGCATAGAGTAGATGTTGCTTAGTTTCAGTCTTATCACATCCCCTCCAATGCTCACTTTTACCACTTGTCTCACCGAGCGATTCGACATGTTGTTGTTATAGGGCATGAATGATTTTACCACCGTCTGTGGAGCCGTAGCCCATGTTCCTATCCACGTCTGTGCATTGGCATAACCAGCCAATGATAGGAAAAAACAAATAAAAGCTATAATTCTTTTCATCTCTCTATATAATTTGGAGTGCAAAGTTATAGGTTTCTTTCGAAAGAAGCAAGATTTTTGAAGGAAATGTTTAAGTATGAGGGAAAAAGAAAGTAGCGGTTTTTATTGCAACTTTCGAAATATTTATGTACTTTTGCATAAAAAGCAAAAACCCCGGGGTCATCACCAGCATCGAATAATCTGGGAGAGGGCCTTACCGGGACTGCGCTGCAAAGTTAATAAAAAAATGGAATATACCAAAGAATTTTTCGAAAAAGTTCCGTCGTTTGCGCAATCGAATTGACCATAATGAAGCGATATGTTGGAATCTCAAGGAAGTTGAGTTGATACATGACGAAATGCTAAATGTTATGGGATGGATGAATAAGGATGTGCCAACTTGGATAGTCCGATTTGACCGATTTGATGCTGTTTGTCGAGAAATTCGCAAGATGATGGTATGGGATTAAAAGAAAAAGTGTATCCTTGGCTGCCCGATGATGGGGACGACAAGGATACGCTTTTAATTATTATGGGTTTGGATAATTCTCATTAATGCCTCTTGGCAAGAAATAGCCCTTGATGCAGTTGGGATTGCAAACACATATCTGAATATGGTTCTTCTCTCGGAATCCTGCATTCGGATACAACTCCTGCCCTTCCCAAAAGACACCCTTCACGGAATCGTAAGGGTGGGTGTTGGCTTTCTTGTTCAATTCTAGTGCGGTTTGAACAACAGAACAATCTAATTCGATAGTAGGGCTGCAAGAATACATCTTATGGTAATTAAAAAAAGTGGCACATGTGCCTAAAATTTTAAATAGAGCAAGGCTTTATCGGTTTTTAATTCCTTTCCTGGTTATAAATCCATATATATATTAAAAAAGACAAGAATAATTTGGATATTTTAATAGAAAGCTATATCTTTGTACTTTAAAAAAGTGGCACATGTGCCAAAAAACTAAAATAGCGATGAAAGAAATCAAACGTGATAATTATCTCAATCAACTTATATCAAATCGGCAAAATGGTTTGATAAAGATTGTTACGGGAATTAGAAGGTGCGGTAAATCTTACCTTCTTTTTAAAATGTTCAGACGTTATCTGCTAAATGATGGGATTTCTCCTGATCATATCATAGCAATGGCTTTTGACGATATTCTCAATGAAGAATATTATAATCCCAAACGACTCGTATCTTATATCAAAGAACAGATAAAAGATGATAATCAATATTATCTTTTATTGGATGAGGTGCAGATGATTGACAATTTTGTGGGGGCATTAAACAGCCTTCTGCATATAGACAATGTAGATATCTATGTAACAGGTAGTAACTCCAAGTTTCTGTCTTCAGATATTGCTACAGAGTTTAGGGGAAGGGGCATAGAAATCAAGATTTACCCATTGTCATTTCAAGAGTATATTTCTGTTTATGAAGGGGATAAATATGATGCCTGGAGAGATTATATTACGTATGGAGGCTTACCTTTAATCTTGTCATTAGAGACTAGCCAGCAGAAAATTTCATATCTCAACACCCTGTACTCAACAGTATATCTAAAAGATTTGATAGAAAGAAATAATATTAAGAAAGTTTCAGAGTTCAGTAGTCTGGCGAAGGTAATGGCATCCTCAATAGGTTCTCCCTGTAATCCAAACAAGCTAAGCAACACATTCAAGAGTGTGGAAAATGTAGATTTGTCATCCCTTACCATAGATTCGTATTTGTCATACCTACAGAATGCATTCTTAATCGAAAAAGCTTCTCGATATGATATTAAAGGAAAGCGCTATATAGGAACACTATCTAAATATTATTTTGTAGATATGGGATTGCGCAATAGCCTTTTGGATTTTAGACAAGTGGAAGAGTCGCATTTGATGGAAAATGTCATTTATAACGAACTGAGAAGCCGAGGTTATCTTGTTGATGTAGGTATGGTTGAGGTAAGAACGCGAACAAAGGAGAATGGTATGAAACGAAAGCAACTAGAGGTCGATTTTGTGGTGAACAAAGGCTCTGAACGATATTATATCCAGTCGGCATTAGCTCTTCCAGACCCAGAGAAAATGAAACAGGAGACAGCTTCACTGAATCATATTGCCGATAATTTCCAAAAGATTATTATCGTAAAAGATAATATTGTAGCTCATCACAATGAAGCAGGTATTATGTATATGAGTTTGTTTGACTTTTTGTTGAATCAAGACTCTATCTAGGCTGCTCATTAAAGAAGAAAGGTGTATCCTTGGCTGCCCGATGATGGGGACGACAAGGATACGCTTTTAATTATTATGGGTTTGGATAATTCTCATTAATGCCTCTTGGCAAGAAATAGCCCTTGATGCAGTTGGGATTGCAAACACATATCTGAATATGGTTCTTCTCTCGGAATCCTGCATTCGGATACAACTCCTGCCCTTCCCAAAAGACACCCTTCACGGAATCGTAAGGGTGGGTGTTGGCTTTCTTGTTCAATTCTAGTGCGGTTTGAACAACAGAACAATCTAATCTTCTAAGAAGTAAATCCTCAGAGTTTCTTATTGGTTTGTTCTGAGGCAGTTCTTTGCCAAGGTTGTGGCATGTCCCTTTAAAAATCTTATAAGCATTCTTTAATTCACGCAAATAAGAGCTATCTGTTAAATCAAAGCAGTAGCCCAAATCAATTACAGCCCCTATGACTGCAGGATTTTTAATTGATGAATTTGACCTCTTAGTCAATTCTTTAGCCCATTGCCAAGCTCTCTCCTCGTTATTCTCCCAGAAATATATTCCACTTCCTAACCAGTCATAGTCATTAGTACTAGCAAGAAGTTCTGTTTTGCCAGCAATTACTGCATCTACTACAGATTGGTCACAGCCATGAAATCCAATGACAAGATTGGAACGCCTTGAATACAAAGATTCTTCCATAACATTATCTCAAATGTGGTGCCCAGTTTCCATTTTTGTCCAAAATGCCAGCCTCAATAAGGAAATTCATAGAAGCTTCTTTGCTTGCCATTGCTGCTTTTCCAGCAGCTTCCAGTCTGTCTTGTCTTTTGCTATCAAATAAATCCATTTCTACCTCCTATTTTAAAGAGTTCAACGTTTCTGTTGCAAAGTTACACTTTTCTTCTGAATGCAGCAAGGAATTTGTTGGAAATCTTCATATGTGGGAAGAGATAA
>CAVKNU010000112.1:0-8601 GCA_963657465.1 Lachnospiraceae bacterium | reverse complement strand
CAATGAGATGAGGATGCTTGGCACGGTGGTGTAGAGCATGTAGCGGATGTGCACGAAGAGGTCGGCTCCCGCGATGGAGGAGGCGAGCACGGTGGTATCGCTCATAGGCGATAGCTTGTCGCCAAAGTAGGCACCCGAAATGATGGCTCCTGCCGTGTAAGGCGAAGGGATTCCGAGGGCATCGCCGATACCCATCAGGGCGATACCGATGGTGGCGATGGTGGTCCATGACGTACCAGTCATGATGGAGATGATACTGCTGATGATGCAAGCGCAAGGCAGGAAGAAGGTGGGCGACATGATTTGCACGCCATAATATATTAAGGTAGGAACGACGCCGCTAATCATCCACGTAGCGGACATCATTCCGATGAGCAATAGGATGAGGATGCTGACTCCTGCATCGCCCACGGTCTTCTTGATCATCTCCTCGAAGATGCTCCATTTCATCTTGTAGATAGCCATGCCCAGTGCCACGCAGACGGCGGTGGCAATCATGAGGGCTACCTGTGATGCGCCAGCCAAAGCATCGTCGGGGAATAGTTTGACGACCAATACGATGAGGGTGATGAGCACCGCTAGTGGTATCACCGAAATCAATGGATTCGGGGATATGAGCTGTTGTAGATTATTCTGAGAATCCTCGCTTGTCTTCACTTCTTGTTTGTTTTCTGTTTTCATTCTCTTTTATATAAGAACCTCTTTGTTGTATAAGAACCTCAATTATATAAGAATCCCAATTTATAAATTCTTAATCTCTCTAATATTCTCTTCTTATCTATCCTTTATTTCTTTCCTTTAAGAAAATAGTTGGGTAATCAGTGGAATGGTGATGATGCTGCCCAGCGTGGTGATGAATGTCATCTCGGTGATAAGTGATGGATTCCTTCCATACTTCAGGCAAAACATGGTGCCAAATGATGCTACTGGCATGGCGATAACAACAGTATTGACATCATTGATGAGTGGGCTGACTCCACATAGTTTGAAAAGAAAATAGATGGAGACAGGCACGACAATCAGCCGAAGTAAGGAAGAAACATATACTTTGGGGCTGCCGATGATTTCTTTGATGGGAAGTTTAGCCATCGAACTTCCGATAATCATCAAGGCGGCAGGTACGGTGATATTGCCTACCATGGTGACTGGACGAGCAATGATGTCGGGGGTATGAATGCCCAATGCCACCAACAAGGCTGCTAAAAAAGCTCCAATCATGGCTGGGCTCAGCAATACCTTTGGATTGAATTGCTTGATGCTGTATTCACCCTTGATGAGCATCACACCAGCTGTGAAGATGAAGAAGGTGTTGGGTACATTGAGTAAGGCGGCATAGAATACTGCTTTCGGACCAAAGATGCTGGAGACGATAGGGTAGCCGATGAATCCAACATTGGCAAACATCAGGGCAAATCCTATCATGCCTTGGTCATCATGGTTCTTGGTGATGAGGCGTGGCACCCAAAATCCAAAGATCAATAATAAGATATAGGTGAGAAAGCCTACTCCAACCAATGGGAGAATGAGTGTGCGGTCGGGTAGCTCTTTGCCCATGACAGAAGATAATACCAACAGCGGGCAGGTGATATCTACCACGATAGACGACAATTTCTTGTCAAACTTATCGCCCATGTAGCCCAGTTTGCAGGCGACGTAACCTAAGATTACGATGATGAAGAGCACCACCATCACTTCTAAATTTTCCATTATCCTGTTTTTATGCTCCCGCAGATAACGCAGATTTTTTCTTTTCTTGAAAGATTAAGTATAATCATAACTTTATCTGCGTAATCTGCGAGAGATTCTTTTATCAATAAATCAGCGTGAACTTATTTAATCAATGAATCTTCGAGTGATATCCCCGTAGTTTTCTATGCGACGATCTCGGAGGAATGGCCACCAGCGGCGCACATTCTCGCTATGCTTGAGATCGATGTCAACGACAAGGCTTTCTTCCTCATCATCACTGGCTCTGTAATGCAGCTCGCCCTGTGGTCCAGCCACGAAGCTGCTTCCCCAGAACTGAATGCCTCCTGTCTGTTCGCTAGGATCAGGTTCGAAACCCACTCGGTTGACGGCGACTACAGGCAAGCCATTGGCTACTGCATGCCCTCGCATCACGGTGGTCCAAGCCTCACGCTGACGTTGTTGCTCTTCAGGAGTGTCATATTTGGCATAACCGATGGCGGTAGGGTAGATGAGAATATCAGCTCCTTGGAGTGCCATCAGGCGAGCTGCCTCTGGATACCATTGATCCCAGCAAACCAATACGCCAAGTTTACCCACTGAGGTTTGTATCGGATGAAAACCGAGGTCGCCAGGGGTGAAATAGAATTTTTCATAATAAGCTGGGTCGTCAGGGATATGCATCTTGCGATATTTGCCGGCAATGGTGCCATCTCGCTCCAGGACTACGGCAGTATTGTGGTAAAGGCCTGGTGCACGACGTTCGAAGAGAGAGGTGACGATGACCACGCCGAGGTCTTTGGCTAGCTTGCCATAGAAGTCGGTCGATGGGCCAGGGATAGGTTCTGCGAGGTTGAAGTTATCTACATCTTCCACTTGGCAGAAGTAGAGTGAATTATGCAATTCTTGTAAGACGATGAGCTCTGCGCCACGATGAGCTAGGTCGATGATGCCTTCTGCTAGGCGAGCCTTGTTGTTGGCAATGTCTGCCGTATTATGTAATTGTAAAATTCCGAGTTTCATTTATGTTCTTTTTATGTGTGAATACAAATTTCCACTTTATATGTGAATGCAAACTACCATTGTTGTGAATTCTGATATTCTGAATGGTCGTCTCTGATGGCCCCCTTTGGCAATTGCATGGTGAGGCAGTGGATGCTGCCATGCTGACGGATGATGGTGAGCGAGTCAACGCCGATGATTTCCCTGTCTGGGAAGGCAAGTTGGATTTGCCGTTTGGCTTCTGCATCCTTTTCTGGTTGGTTGTAAGTAGGGTAGATGACAGCCCCGTTAAGAATCAGGAAGTTGGCGTAGGTGGCAGGCAATCGTTCGCCCTCGTCATAGATGGCATCTGGCATCGGAAGCTTGAGCAGTCGATAGGGATAGCCCTCAAAGGTGAATAGCTTTTGTAGTTGGGCTTCGAGTGCCTTGAAGTCTTCATATTGCTCGTCTTCAGGATTGTCGCATCCCACATATAATAAAGTATCGTGAGGAGCCACTCTCACGATGGTATCGATATGGCCGTCGGTGTCATCGCCGATGAGATTGCCATGGTCGAGCCATACTACCTGGCGTAGATTGAAGAAATTACGCAATTGATAATCAATATTCTCGCGTGTGAATGGCTGGTTGCGATGAGGTGCTAAGAGGCACTGTGAGGTTGTGAACAAGGTGCCTTTGCCATCGCTCTCAATGCTACCGCCTTCGAGTACAAAACCTTGATGGTTCTCCAAGTTGGCATTGAATGCAGCTTGGTAGTATAGTTGCAAATTGATGGCATTGTCTTTCTCCCAGGCAAACTTTTCACCCCAACCATTGAATTTGAAATCAAGCATTCGGATAGGCACCATCCAAGTGTTTTGCTTTTTTCTCAACACCAGTGTGATAGGACCATGATCGCGCGCCCATGTGTCATTGCTTTCCACTTCGTAGATGTGTACGCGGTTCATCTGCTCGGCTGACAAACATTCGCGCAAGGCATACTCCGTAGCTTCTACATGTGGTGTAGCCACGAGCAAATGCTCGAAACGAGTGATTATCTGAGCTAGCTCCAGATACGTGTTGGTTATCTGGGGCAGATAAGGCTTCCAGTCGGTGTCGGCATGAGGCCATGTGAGCATGATGGCACTTTGAGGTTCCCATTCGGCTGGGAGTACAAAGTCGCAAGGTAATGTTGAATATTGCATAAGCGAAACTGTTGTTTGGCGCATCTTTGGGAGAAGAATGCACTTGTTTTTTATAAATATGTGTGCAAAAATACTAAAAAAACTTCAACAATCCATCGTTTTAAATTATTAAAAAATATTAAACAAATGGGCTGCACGTTCTAATTTTGCCAAGAATTGCTTAACTTTGCAACCTAAAACAAGATTTAAACATAATATAGGAGCGTGAAAATTAAACAAGTAGTTGATGCCCTTGAACATTACGCGCCTCTGCCCTTGCAGGAAGGATATGATAATGCCGGCTTGCAAGTTGGATTGACAGAGGCGGTAGAAGTGTCAGGGGCTTTATTGTGTCTTGACGTTACTGAGGCGGTGGTCGAAGAGACTATCCAGAAAGGGTGTAATCTCATCGTGAGCCATCATCCGTTGATTTTCCGAAAACTGGCGAGAATCAGCGATGAAAACTATGTGCAACGCACTGTCCTCAAGGCGATTAAGAACGACATTACCATTGTCTCCATGCACACCAATATGGATGCTGCCATGGGTGGCGTCAACTTCAAGATTGCCGAGAAGATGGGATTGAAAAATATCCAGTTTTTCGGAGGCGAAAAGGAAGTGGATGGTGTGAAAGGAGGTGAGGGAGTTATCGGAGAAATCTCTGACCACACACCGAATGGAGATGTGGACATGGAAAATGGCATTGCCGTCGATGACTTGGTGCTGATGCTGCGCGATCGCTTCTCTGTGGAGTGTGTGCAGTGCAATCAGTTGCTTCGCCGTCCTATCCGAAAGGTGGCACTCTGCGGAGGTGCAGGCTCGTTCTTGTTGGATGCGGCGATTGCTGCAGGAGCCGATGCTTTCATCACGGGCGAAATGCACTATCATGAGTACTTCGGACATGAGCAGGAAATTCAGATTTGTGTGATTGGCCATTATCAGAGTGAGCAGTTCACAAGCGAGATTTTCCAAAGCATCATCGAGGAGAAGTGTCCTGGGGTGAAATGCTTCATCTCTGAGATTAATACGAATCCGATTATTTATTTGTAAAACATTAATTATTTAATAAGATAAAGAAATTATGGCAAAGAAGGATCCTACAGATTTGACAGTGGAAGAGAAGTTGAAGACTCTCTATCAGCTTCAAACCACCTTGTCGGGTATTGACGAGAATCGTGCGTTGAGAGGTGAACTTCCTCTTGAGGTTCAAGACTTGGAAGACGAGATTGCTGGTCTCAGCACTCGTATTGAGAAGATTCACAACGAAATCAATCAGTTCGACAGAGCTGTATCTCAGAAAAAGGGTGAAATTGCTGATGCTCAGGCTAGTTTGGAGCGTTATCAGGCTCAGCTCGACACTGTGAGCAACAACCGTGAGTATGACACATTGAGCAAGGAAATCGAATTCCAGCAGTTGGAAATCGAACTTTGCAACAAGAAGATTCGTGAGGGATTGCAGAAGATGGATGAGCGTCAGCAAGACTTGGTTAAGGCTGAGGCAATGAAGGCTGACCGTGAGAAGGGCTTGGTAGAGAAGCGTTCTGAGTTGGAAGACATCATGGCTGAAACTCGCGAGGAAGAGGAGCGTTTGAAAGAGAAAGCTCTCGAATTGGAGAAGAAGATTGAGCCACGTTTGCTCGCTAGCTTCAAGCGCATTCGCAAGGGTGCTCGCAATGGTTTGGGCATCGTTTACGTACAGCGTGATGCTTGTGGTGGTTGCTTCAATAAGATTCCACCTCAGCGCCAGTTGGATATCAAGATGCACAAGAAGATTATTCCTTGTGAGTACTGTGGTCGTATCTTGATCGACCCTGAGTTGGCTGGTGTTAAGATTGATGCTCCTGTTACAGAGGAGAAGCCAAAGCGTAAGCGCGCTATTCGTAAGAAGAAGAGCGAGGATGCTGAATAAGAAAAAAGCAGTTGGGAAAAGAAATTTTCCTAACTGACAAATTATAATAAAAGCTCAAGAGTAGGCTTGTTGCCATTCTTGAGCTTTTGTTTTGTATAAGCTGACAGACTTGAAAAACTCATTCCGTCAAATGCCTCTTGCCTTGTAGATTCTCTCCTTGGCGTCATTGATTTCTTGGAATTTCTTCTCAGCCGCACGTCTCACATCCTCACCGAGTGCAGCCACCTTGTCGGGGTGATGCTTGAGCGCCATCTTGCGATAGGCGGCTTTCACCTCGTCGTTGCTGGCTGAAGGACTGATGCCGAGCACACGGTAGGCATCGTCGAGCGAGCTGGATGATGAGGCTCCATTGTGCAGATTGAGCATTTGGTCAACATCCTCCGTTGTCAACCCCATGTGGATGGCGATTTCCTTCAGTGCGTTGATTTCCTCTACGCTTACCACCCCGTCTGCCTGAGCGATGATCACCAGGAAATTGAGCAATTGCAAGCGCTGCTCATACAGCATGTTGCTGCGAATCTGATGGCAACTGTCTTGTATCACCGTGCGATATTGCGCCATGCCCATGCGCTTCTGTTGCTCGAACAGCTTGAGGAGAATCTCTTCGCCTTGCTGTTTGGCTGCCTCGCCAAAGTTTTGGCGCAGGAATCTGCGCACTACTTCCATCTCGGAGTGCATGATTTTGCCATCGGCATTGATGATGTAGGAGGAGAGCACGAGGAGCGAGAACATAAAGGAATTGCGCTGTCCTTCGTATGCCTGCTGTCCGTAGTGCTGTCCGCCTCCGAATGCACCGCTGCCATAGCCTCTTTGGCCGCTGTATGCTTCGTAAGCATTGGTGTATTCGCGGTTGTTATAACCTTCTCCGCCTTGTCGGTTCACCTCGTCGAGCCCATGGTCGAAGAGTGAGCCGAGGGCGAATCCAGCCAAGGCTCCCAACGGTCCTCCTGTGATGAAGCCGAGGAAGCCTCCTATCCATTTTCCTGCTGCCATTTCAGCTTAGTTGTTGAAGTAGTAGAGGAATGAAGCGATGCCTGAGAGGGCAGGCTTGCGCTGACCTTCGATTTCGATGTTGAATTTGATGCTGGTCTTGCAGATGCCACGAAGGTTCTGGATGTCGTGGAGAGTAGCCACGAGGCGGATGCGAGAACCTGTGATGACTGGCTGACCGAACTTCATCTGATCCATACCATAGTTGACGAGCATCTTGAGGTTGTTCACCTCCAAGATCTGCTGCCACAAATATGGGAGCACAGAGAGTGTCAAGTAGCCGTGTGCGATGGTGCTGTGATAAGGGCTCTCCACCTTTGCACGCTCTACATCCACGTGAATCCACTGTGGGTCGAGGGTAGCGTCAGCAAACTTGTTGATGCGGTCTTGGTCAATCTGCAACCACTCTGATTCTCCTAACTTCTCACCGAGATGAGATGCAAATTCCTCATAGGAATTGATTACTAATTTTGCCATTTTTCTATTTATTGTTTAATGTTTATTGTTTACTTATTGGGTGAAGTAATCCTTTGTCAAATGAAGGTATTGAATTCTTCACTCCCCCCCCTAGTCTCTGCGGAAGATGTCGCGGGTATAAACCTTTTCCTCCACATCGTCCAAGCATTTGTCGTAGCGATTGGCGATGATGGCCTGGCTCTGCTGCTTGAAGGCATCGAGGTCGTTGACCACACGGCTGCCGAAGAACGTGCTTCCATCCTTTAGCGTAGGCTCATAGATAATAACCTGTGCGCCCTTAGCCTTGATGCGCTTCATCACGCCTTGGATGCTGCTCTGGCGGAAGTTGTCGCTGTTGCTCTTCATCGTGAGACGATACGCGCCGATGGTGCATGGCTTTTCCTCGTTGGCGTTATAGCTTGGCTGATTGGCGTAATCGTAATAGCCAGCCTTGTTGAGTACTCTGTCGGCGATGAAATCCTTGCGTGTGCGATTGCTCTCTACGATGGCTTGGATCAAGTTCTCGGGCACGTCGGCATAGTTTGCCAAGAGCTGCTTCGTGTCTTTTGGCAGACAGTAGCCGCCATAGCCGAAGGAAGGGTTGTTGTAGAATGTGCCGATGCGAGGGTCGAGCCCCACGCCGTCGATGATGGCCTTCGTGTCAAGCCCTTTCATCTCGGCATAGGTGTCTAGCTCGTTGAAGTAGCTCACACGCAGGGCGAGATAGGTGTTGGCGAAGAGTTTTACGGCTTCGGCTTCGGTCAATCCCATGAACAGGGTGTCGATGTCGGGCTTGATGGCACCTTCCTGCAGGAGGGCTGCAAATACGTGTGCGGCCTCGTCGAGTCGGGCATCGTCCTTAGGTCTGCCCACGATGATGCGACTAGGGTAGAGATTGTCGTAGAGAGCCTTGCTCTCACGCAGAAATTCGGGTGCAAAGATGATGTTCTCGCTGCCTGTCTTTTGGCGGATGCTCTCGGTGTATCCCACCGGGATGGTACTCTTTATCACCATGATCGCCTCAGGATTCACCTGCATCACCAAGCGAATAACTTCTTCCACGTGTGAGGTGTCGAAGTAGTTCTTCACAGGGTCGTAGTTGGTAGGTGTGGCGATAACCACGAAGTCGGCGTCCTTGTAGGCTTGTGCGCCATCTGTCGTGGCGGTGAGGTCGAGTTGCTTTTCAGCCAGGTATCGCTCGATGTATTCGTCTTGGATAGGCGACTGGCGCTGGTTGATGAGCTTCACCTTTTCCTCCACCACGTCCACGGCTGTTACCGTATGGTGTTGGCTGAGCAGGGTGGCGATGCTCAATCCCACATAGCCTGTGCCCGCCACAGCGATTTTTATGTTGTCCATTTTCATATTCCGTACATTATTATAGCATTCTGCAAA